>JAKSTK010000099.1 GCA_024402615.1 Treponema sp. | reverse complement strand
AGTGATGTCCCATCAATACAGCTGGTTTAGCTTCTACATAGTCAACACCATCAGGCATTGATTTAGCAGGTGTAGTACGACCTTCGTCAACACCCCACTGTTTTGCCAGCCATGAACCGTAGAAAATATAGCCCACAACCAGTAAAGCAATTGCAGCAAGAATAATTAATAATGCTGTCATTTTTTTTCTTTTCCCCCTTTAGGAAATAAAATATTGCCAATGAGTTTTTTAAAATCAGCACCAAGTCTATTACTTGAACACTGTTTCTTATCTAACTCAACTGAAACCAGTTTAAAGTTGCTCCAGCCGTAAAAACCAAACTTGTAGTTTTTAGAATATTTTGTTTTCTTTACGGCAGTTAAAGCATTTTCATCCATTGATTTAGAAATTATAAAAAGTGCCACATCAGAGCTTTTGTGACCATAGTAAGGTTCAACTTTAGCCAATCCCTGTTCCCAGGCTTTAGCGGCAAGCTCCTTAATTGTATCTGCAGAAGGATTATCAACTAAAGCAAAGTAAAGATATTCCTTAGCATCAATTTCGGCAATTTTTGCTATTTTAACAAGTACATATTGTTCGGTATGAACTTCAAAATCGGCTTCTGCAGCAAAAGGAGCTTCTACCCCTTCTGTTTTAATTGTGTAATAACGCTGAAAACTAGGTAAAATTAAATCCAGAGCTTCCTGTAATTCCATTTTATTTTTTCTCCGGACGTGTAAAATCTGCTGCAGGACATTTTTCTTTCAGAATATCCATAAGTTCATCTGCAGCTTTTCTGCCAGGAATACTGATATCGGCAAGTTCTCTGTCTGCAGAACAAATTACCAGGGTTTCAATATTAATTTTTCCGCCATTCTGTTTTGTAGGCGCATTAATAACATAAACACGGCGGTATGCTCTTGTAATTTCTGTGTACGGAATATAAAAAACTTTCAGGAACTTTTTAAAAAAGAAATGCTGGGAACCAAGATGAATGATTCCTATTTTTTTAGAGAGTTTGTATTCGTTAGAGAGAGTTTTTTTACTTAACTGTGCTGTTTTTTCTTTAGCTAAAGCAGAGTCTTTATCTAATACAACGAACTTCATTTCAGCGCCTTTGTTCTATAAAATTATAACACTCTGAAAATGAAATGGCAATTAAGAACTTTACTATTTATAAATAATTGTCATCGTCTCATTCGTTTTTTAGACCGTTTATCCAGATACATTTTTACATCTGCATCTTCCAGAACTTCTTCGTAAGACACATTTTTTGCAGAAGCAATAGCATAACCAATACTTGCAGAAACAGGAAGCTTAATATTCTCATTAATTTTATTAATCAACTGATTGAATTTTTCCACCTTTGCAACAGCGGCTTTTTCTGTATAACTTCCAAGTCCCAGCAGGAAGAATTCATCTCCTCCTCCGCGAACACAGATTTCATTCTTGTCTGTAATTCCTTTTACAGCCTGTGCAATAGCAACAATTCCAGCATCACCTTCTGAATGGCCATAACTGTCATTACGAATTTTTAAGCCATCCATATCAATAACAATTGCCAGCCATTTATCTGACTTTTTAGAAGCGGCAAGTTTTTCAGCAGCAAGTCTTGCCATGCCACGGCGGTTATAAAGTCCTGTCATAATATCATGCTCAGAATACATTGCAATTTTATGCTTTGTTCTAATCATTTCCAGAGCATTATTAATATTACGGATATAATTTTTATAGAAAACATCAATAACCCGGGGATTTTCTGCCTTCTGCTGTAAAACTGCATAACCTAAACAGGCACTGTTAAAATGAACCGGAACAAAATAGAAAACCTGAGTTGTATCAAATTCATCTTCCTTTAATGCAGGAAGCATTTCTTTTGTTTCAAAAAGTTTTTCTCTATCCTTTCCAATGAATACATGATTATCATAACCATGAAGCTTCTTTTCCATGTCAGAAAAAATAACCTGACTCATTTTTGAGTTATAGCCAATTTTCTGATCTTTTTCATTATCAAGCCAGTTTTCATTAAGACAAAGCCAGAAATTTACATATGGTTTTAAGAGGTAAATTGATTCGTAAATTTTTCCAAGACACTCATAAGGAGTTGAAGTTGCTGTAAGAATTTCATTCATATAACTTTCCAGCAAAGTTCCAATATCAGAATGATTTCTTGCTTTATCATCAAAAAATTCATGATTTACAGAATACTGAGAGCCTTTAATTTTTTCGTAAGTATAATTTACATCTTCCTGGCAGCCACAAGTACGGCCAATACAAAGATTTTTTATTCCTGCTCTTTCCGGTTTATATTCAATTCCCTTTGGATCTATTTTTGAATGTAAAAGATTTACTGCACTTTTAGCAGTAAACACCTGATCTGCAGCGTAGGAAGTAATTGGTGGATTATTCATTACGGCTTCATGAATTGCTTCATAACCGGTAACAATTATATCTTCCGGAACCTTTATTCCATTTTTAATCAGAGAATTTGTAAGGCCAATTGCCATATGATCAGAAGCACAAATAACAGCATCAGGTCTTTTATTTTCTTTTTGAGCAATAATTTTCTGTGCAAGAGCTTCACCACTTGTATACCAGAAATCACCGTAAACAATAGTATCTGAAGAAAGCTTCAAACCATTTTCTTCCATTGCTTTGGCAAATCCTGCAACACGTTTTTCAGAAATCGGAAAGTTTTTCATACCTGTAAGCATTACAAGTTTTTTGCAGTTATGCTGTTTTATAAGGTGATGAGTTATATGATAAAAAGGACTTTCGTCATCAGTTTCTACAACAGGATAATCATCAAATTTCATATCTATAGAAACTACAGGAATATTACAGCGTTCCTTGAAGATTTTTTGGAGTTTATCTGTAATACAGGTGATTCTGTCATCCGTCATTGGAAGAGGAGTTACAATAACTCCGTCCAACAAATCAAAATTGATCATTTCGTAGATGTTCAATTCACCTTCAAAATAATCATTAAATACTTTGGAGGTACTGGCATTTACCATTGGCGTAAAAACCAATACATCATAATTATATAATTTACACTGGGAAATGATTGCTGAAATAACTCTCTGCTGATAATCGTTTTCCGGGTTAATAGTAACCAGACCGATTTTTTTCTTACGACTCATAACTCTTCTCGATTTTGATAGGAAAATATTTTTAATTAATTAAAGTTTAGTACAACTTGTTAAAAATAACAATGAAGATTTTATTTTAGAATATACTTTTACCAAATATTTCATTATATTTTAATAGATAATATTATTTTTATGAGGTATTTATAATGGCAAAGAAAAAGATTCCAATCACACTCCTCTGTGGTTATCTTGGTGCTGGAAAAACAACCCTTTTAAACCGTGTTCTTACAAATCAGAAAGGATATAAGGTTGCTGTTATTGTTAATGATATTGGTGAAGTAAACGTTGACGAAAGACTTATTTCTAAAGAAGCAAAAATTGAAGATGAAAGCAGTCTTGTTCCACTTACAAACGGATGTATCTGTTGTACATTAAAGTCTGATATGGTTCAGCAGATTGAAGATTTAATGAAAACTGGAAAATTCGACTACATTATGATTGAAGCTTCTGGTGTTTGTGAACCAATGCCAATTGCTCAGGCAATCGAACAGATTGAAATTGGAAAACTTGATAACGTTGTAGGTGTTGTTGATGCAAGCCGCCTCGTAGAAGAATTTGATGAAGGTAAAGCTCTCCTTAAAGAAGATATTGATGAAGAAGATATCGAATCACTTTTGATTCAGCAGATTGAATTCTGTTCTACTCTCATTGTAAACAAAAGAGACTTAGTAACAGATGAACAGATGAAAATGGTTCGTGCTGTAATCAATAAGATTCAGCCAACAGTAAAAGTTCTTGAAGTAACCCGCTGTGAAGTTCCAGTTGAAGAAGTAATTGGTACAAACCGCTTTGACTTTGAAACAGTATACGCTTCTGCAGGCTGGGTAAAAGCTCTTGAAGAACACGATGCAGAAGAACATGATGACGACGATGATGATGATGATGATCACAACGAACATGAACATCACCACCACGATCATGATGATGACCACGATGAACACGACCATAATCCTGCTCACGGAGAAGAAGGCCACAAATGTGACGAACATTGTCATCACCACCATCACCACGAACACAAACACGAAGGTGAATCAGAAGACGAATACGGAATTGGTTCTTTTGTTTACTACAGAAGAAAGCCATTTGACCGTATTAAGCTCGATCAGTATGCAGCTCGCTGGCCAAGAAGCATTATCCGTTCTAAAGGTGTAGTATGGTTCTCTGATGAAGATGATATGGCTGTAGTTCTTGAAACATCTGGCCGTCAGATTCAGGCAGGATATTCTGGAAACTGGCTTGCCGCTTGTCCAAAAAAAGAACAGGAAGAAGTTCTTGCTGAAAATCCAGAAATGAGAAAAGACTGGGACGAAAAAGTTGGTGACCGTATGATTAAATTAGTTGTAATTGGTCGTCACCTTGACCGTAAACAGATTGAAGCAGACCTGGATGCATGTCTTGCTGACTAATTATTAATAAAAAAAGGTCTCCTTACAGAGACCTTTTTTTATTCAAGCTAAATTATCTAATCATCTACTTTCAACACCTTTACATTCTTAATCCATACATCAGCGGGATTTGTTCCGATATTAAATTCCAGTCTAGACTGAGGATCAGAATCATCTTCCATAGTGAATCTGTACTTAAAGGTCTGATACTCGGTTGTAAGCTTTGGAGAATACTGAGAAGAATAAACTGCCCATTTGTTATCATCATCACCACCAAGTTTTACAGAAATGGTTCTTTCACTGGCAGCCTTTGCATCAAAAACAATCTGATAAGTGTATCCTTTTGCAATACCAAGATGCTGAATCAACTGAACGGAATGAAGTTCTCCACCACAATTCTTTATTTTGATATGGAAAGCACCCTCTTCTCTTTCTGCTGTGGCACTACCACCAAAATCAGACAAAGTAAGAAAATACCAGTTGCTGCTATTTTTATCCATTGTGTTGCTTAATGCACCGGTAAGTTCGGCAGTTTCAAATTCTTTATCAGCAATAAAATCATTTCCTAAACCACGGTCATATGAAAGAAACTTTTCTGTATCCTGAGGAGGTACAGGGCGCTTTACATCATAATTATATCCACCGATTTTCTCATAAACCCGGACATAATCTACATACATCTGTGCAGGAATATCTGCAGCATCTGGAACTCTATAATCATCAAAAGTACCACCAACCGCAAGATTTAAAACAATGTAAAAAGGAACATCAAATGGTGCCGGATAAGCATAAGGTTCTTCATCATCAAGACCCATAGCCCACCAGGAAGAAGTTTCATAAAAACAGTCGTCATCAACAAACCATTTCAGGCTGCCAGGCTCCCATTCAAGAGCATAAACATGATAATCTTCGTCAAATCCTTCATCCTGAAATTTGTGCATTCCACCAGTATATTTATTTCCAGGCCATGGCTGACCAAAATGAACATTGCCATAAGTTCGGTTTGTAAGACGACCTTTTGCTTCAAGAATATCAATTTCGCCGGAAGAAGCCCAAACTCCGTATTTATCAGTAGCAGGAAGCAACCAGAAAGCCGGCCAGATTCCACTTCCGGAAGGTAAAAGCATTCGTGCTTCAATTCGACCATAAAGAGGTGCATAAAGAATTGTTCCGTCATCTTTATAAGTTCTAATACGGGAAGAAGTATAAGCCAAGCCGTTTTTGTTTTCTTTACGGGCTTCAATAATCAAATTACCCTTCTTCAGACTGATATTATCTTCTGTATAATACTGAATTTCATCATTTCCCCAGCCGTTTAATCCGTACTGGGAACCTGTCCCCAGCTGAAAATCCCATTTTGTACGGTCAAGAGACTTTCCGTTAAATTCATCACTCCATACAAGAGACCAGCCATCAGGATTCTTTGGAGTTGATGCACAACCAGACAAAGTCAGGAACATTGCGGAAAGAAGGATTTCGGTAAAAAACAGTTTTACTCTGTCCCTTTTGTATGAGAACAACTTTACTCTGTCCCTTTTGTAACAAATTTCTTTCATAAAACCACCTTAAACAATTTTTCTTAAATTATAAAAGGCTGAAAGAAGAGTTCAATTACTGTGATTTTCGTTTTAGTGGCGTATTTTCGGTTTAGTAGGTTTCTTTATAAACTCTGATTTTTGTTACTTTATAGTCTTTATCCAGGGAAAATAATATTTCGGTTGAGAATCTGTATTCCCCTTCCATTACTTCTGACATTTCATAACACATGTAATCTTTATTCAGATAACTGGCAGGTCCCAAAATTCGTTCTATTTCATATTTTTCACTGCCAGTTTTTACATTGATATCATCCAACAATTCATTATTTACAAAATGTGTATAGGCTCCGGCTCCAAAGTTTTCTTTGTAATAAATAAGACCGCTATCATCCTCAATTCCATTTTTATATATGAAGTGAATTTGTTTGTCGTAAAGACTTAACAGATGTAAATAATTATTTATATGAACAGTTTGAGTCAGTGCATCAGCATTTACAATTTTTTCTGGAAACAGATATTCATTTTCTGCAGGTTTAACCATGATTTCTGTTTCTGAAACAGATTCAACAACAGCAGTTTCCTGTTTTTTTGTAGAACATCCCAAAAGAAAAAGGCAACATAAAGAAATCAAAACAACTTTTTTCATAACGGATTAATTATTTCATACAAAAGGGACAGAGTAAAGTGTATAGATATCGGAAGAACAATTATATACTTCTCCTTTTGCCGTTAAATATAAAAAGGCCAGACACAGTCTGACCTTTTCTTACTTATCCGAAAGTACTAATAATTAGCAGTTTTCTGAGAAGTATTTAATTGTTCTTACCATCTGTGATGTGTAAGAGTTTTCGTTGTCGTACCAAGAAACAACCTGTACCTGGTATGTGTCATCGTCGATCTTAGCAACCATTGTCTGTGTTGCATCGAACAATGAACCATATTTCA
>JAKSTK010000098.1 GCA_024402615.1 Treponema sp. | reverse complement strand
AACCTAGCCTTATAGGCTAAGTGCAAACCACCCGTTTGACGGGTGGTTATGATTTCAGTTTTTCTAAATCAGCTTCATCCAGATATTTGTATTCTCCTGGTTCCAAAGTATTGTCCAATACAAGGCTTCCCATGGAGATTCGTTTAAGGAAAATTACTTTGTTTCCAACTGCGGTAAACATTCTTTTTACCTGATGATATTTTCCTTCATAAATCTTTAATACTGCACAGTTTTCTGGAGTTGCAGAATATTCGCTTCTTTCCTGTGCAAATGAACTGATTTTAAGAGCATTTTCAATTTCATATTCAGAAGCAAAATGGACGTCGGCACTTTCACACTTAAAGCCTTCTTCGTTATCTTCCGGTCCAACTTCAATTCCTTCTGCAAAAATTTTTTTAATTTCTGCCTGATGCTCTGGAGTTTCGGAATGTTCCAGTACACAGAAATAGGTTTTGCTTATGTGGCTTTTAGGAGAAATGAGGCGGTGGGTTAATTCTCCGTCGGTGGTAAACAGCAGCATTCCTTCTGTGTCCATATCAAGGCGACCAACTAAATGAAGCTTTTCCTGCAGATATGGAGTACGCATATTATCTTCCAGTAAATCAAAAACGGTTTGATGTTCTCCATCTTTGTTGGAAGAAACTGTATGCATAATTTTATTCATCATCAGATATATGTTTCCGTGAAAGTCGATTTCTTCTCCATCCAGAAGGATTACATCTTTATCAATATCGATTTGTGTGCCTGGATCGTAAATACGTTTTCCGTTTAATAAAACTTCACTTGAACGGAGGAGTTTTCTAATATCTTTGCGGGATCCAAAGCCTTCGTGGGCCATAAGTTTATCAATTCTTTCCATAATTTTGATTATACAGTATTGGCGGTAATAAACAAAAGGGACAGAGTAATTTGTTTGATACAAAAGGGACAGAGTAAACTTGTAGAGTAACTTGTAAATGATTGTATAGTAAGCAGTTGTATTGACAAAAAGACAATAAATGTCATAATAAAGATATTATGAATATTGTAAAGAAAGCTTATTGTCGTGTTTTTCAGACTTGTTTCAAAATAGCCATTCCTTTGCTGCCATACCGTCAGCCAAAACTGATTAATGGTTTTGAAGGAATTATTGAAGTTCTTAATAAAGAAAAGGTTACCAGTCTTATTATTGTTACTGATTCGTCTATCTCAAAATTAGGTTTATTAAAGGGATTGGAAGAGGTTTTATCTGCTCATAAAGTAAAATATTGTATTTATGACAGAACTGTTGCAAATCCAACTGTAGGAAATGTTGAAGAGGCTCTTGAAATGTACAAGGCTAACAATTGTAACGGAATTGTTGGTTTTGGCGGTGGTTCTTCAATGGACTGTGCAAAGGCTCTTGGAATCAGAGCGGTTTCTCCAAAAAGAACTTTAAATCAGGTAAAAGGAATCCTTAAGGTTTGGAAAAAACTTCCTCCTCTTATTGCTGTCCCAACAACTGCAGGAACAGGAAGTGAAACAACTCTTGCTTCGGTTATTCGTGATGCTGATACAAAAGAAAAATATGCAATTAACAGTTTCCCATTAATTCCACGCTATGCAATTATGGAACCAAAAGTAACTTTAGGACTTCCACCGAAAATTACTTCAACTACCGGTATGGATGCTTTGACTCATGCTGTAGAAGCTTATATTGGTAATTCAACAACTAAGAAAACCCGTAAATATGCTCTTGATGCTGTAAAATTGATTTTTGGAAATCTTGAAACTGCAGTATTTGAAGGAACTAATGAAACAGCCCGTAAAAATATGCTGGAAGCTTCGTTCTATGCCGGCTGTGCTTTTACTGTATCATATGTAGGTTATGTTCACGCAATTGCTCACTCTTTGGGGGGTGAATACAACGTTCCTCACGGATTAGCAAATGCTATTATTCTTCCAATGATGCTTCGTGCTTACGGAAGTAAAATTAACAAAAAGCTTTATGATCTGGCGGTAGCAGCTGGTATTGCAGATGCTTCAACTACTGTAGAAGAAGCGGCTGAAAGATTTATTAAAGCAATTGAAGAAAAAAACGAAAAGTTTGGTATTGGTAAAACTTTTGCTGAAATCAAAGCAGAAGATATTCCAATCATGGCTAAGCATGCAGACAAAGAAGCTAATCCTTTGTATCCTGTTCCTATTGAATGGAATGCAAAAGAACTGGAAGCATTTTACTATAAATTAATGGGGTAGTTTATGACTAAAGAAGAAATTCAGACAATCGTAAAAAAACAGAGAGAGTTCTTTACCACTGGTGTAACTCTTGATGTTAAGTATCGTATTGCAGCACTTAAAAAACTTAAAGCAATAATGACTCGTGATATTGATAAAATTAATGAGGCATTAAAGGTTGATTTGGGGAAAAGTGCTTTTGAAAGCTATATGTGTGAATCAGGCTTAAGTCTTACAGAACTTGATTATATGATTGCACATGCAAAGAAATTCTCAAAGGTTCGTCATGTAAGTACTCCTTTAGTTCATATTCATTCTACTAGTCGTGTTCAGCCATCACCTTATGGAGTTGTTCTTGTAATGAGTCCATGGAATTATCCATTCTTACTTACAATTGATGCTTTAGTAGATGCAATTGCCGCTGGTAATACCGTTGTGGTAAAACCAAGTGCTTATTCTCCTGCTTCTACTGAATTGATTTGTAAAATCATTGCTGAATGTTTCCCTCCTGAATATGTTACAACAATTTCAGGTGGTCGCGCAGAAAACACATATCTTCTTGATGAACACTTTGATTATATTTTTTTTACAGGAAGTAAAGCTGTTGGCAAGGAGGTTATGCGCCGTGCTGCTGAGCATCTTACTCCTGTAACTCTTGAACTGGGCGGTAAGAGTCCTTGTATCATTGATGAAAAAGTAAATATTAATCTTGCGGCAAAGAGACTTGTATTCGGAAAACTGTTGAACTGTGGTCAGACTTGTGTTGCTCCTGATTATGTTTATGTTCACTCTTCTGTAAAAGAACAGTTTGTTGAAGCTGTAAAAGCACAGATTGTAAAACAGTATGGTGAAAAACCTTTGGAAAATCCCGATTTTGGTAAAATCATTAATGAAAAGCATTTCAACAGAGTTGCAGGATTGATTAATAAAGATAAAGTTGTGTTTGGCGGAAATACAAAGCCTGAAACATTGCAGATTGAACCAACTGTAATGGTAGATGTTACTTTTGATGATGCTGTAATGCAGGAAGAAATTTTTGGTCCTTTAATGCCAATTATGACTTATGATAATCTTGATGATGTAATTGCTAAAATCAATTCTATGGAATCTCCTCTGGCACTTTATATCTTTACTAATTCTTCAAAGACTGCAAAAAAAGTTGTTCGTAATTGTCGCTTTGGCGGTGGATGTGTAAATGATACAATTGTTCATCTTGCAACCAGCAGTATGGGCTTTGGTGGATTTGGTGAAAGCGGTATGGGTGCATATCACGGAAAAACCGGATTTGAAACTTTCTCTCATCTTAAGAGTATCCTTGAAAAGAAAAACTGGATTGATATGCCAATGCGCTATCAGCCATACAAAGGATTCTGGGGTAAAGTCATTAAGTTGTTTATGTAAAAGAGATATCAACAATAAGTAATTCAATTACCGTTAAATAAAAAAATCACAGCTTGCCTTGTATCTGTCCTTGCTTCGTTGTGGAAGGACTGTGGCAATCCGTGATTTTTTTTTACGAACAGTATCTATTTTCTGTTTTCCAGAGGAATAAAGGCACGTTCTTCGCTGACATTTTTGTATGCAGGACGATAGATTCTTCCTCCTGAAACGATTTCCTCAATGCGGTGAGCAGACCAACCGGCAATACGAGAAATTGCGAAGATTGGAGTGTACAATTCGCGAGGAATGTTCAGCATTGTATAAACAAAGCCTGAATAGAAGTCAACGTTTGCACAAACTCTTTCTGCAGAAGGATGTTTTTCCTGAATGATTGCAGGAGCGAGTCGTTCAATCATATTGTAAAGTTCAAATTCATCAACCCATTCCTGTCCTTTTTCTTTAGCCAGTTCGTGAGCTTTTTTCTTTAAAAGAACTTCACGAGGATCGCTGATTGTATATACTGCGTGACCAATTCCGTATACTTTTCCAGAACCATCAAATGCCTGTTTATCTACAATTTTTCTGAGATATGCGGCAACTTCAGCTTCGCTAGACCAGTCTTTTACGTTTGCTTTAATTTCATCCATCATTTCTACAACGCGGATATTAGCACCACCATGACGGCTTCCTTTAAGAGAACCAACAGCAGCGGCAATTGCAGAATATGTATCTGTATCAGCAGAAGAAACAACGTGTACTGTGAGAGAAGAGTTGTTACCACCACCGTGTTCAGCGTGAAGGATAAGTGCCAGGTCAAGGATTTCTGCTTCTGATCTTGTGTAAGTTTTATCTGAACGAATCAAGCGCAAAAAGTTTTCTGCAGTTGAAAGTTCTGCTTTAGGATTATGAATGAACATAGATTTGTTGTCATAATAGCGACGTTTTGCCTGATAACCGTACGCAGCAAGAGTAGAGAAGCGGGCAATAAGCTGAATACACTGTTTAATGATATTACCAATCTCACGGTTTTCTGGATCTTCATCATAAGAATAAGAAGCAAGAACACCACGGGCAATCTTGTTCATAATATCTTTTGATGGAGCCTTCATAATCATATCTTCTGTAAAGTTTGAAGGAAGAATTCTTGATTCTCCAAGATATGAAGAGAAGCGTTCTAACTGTTCTTTATTTGGAAGTTCACCAAAAAGCAGAAGATAAGCACACTGTTCAAAACCAAGCTGTTTGTTTTTTTCTGCATCTGCAATTAAATCTTCAACATTGTAACCACGGTAAACCAGACGACCTGGAACGGCAATTTTCTGTCCGTCTTTAAATTCGTACCCAACTACATCACCAATACGTGTAAGTCCTACAAGTACACCAGTACCGTTTGCATTTCGGAGGCCTCGCTTTACATCATACTTCTTGTAAAGCTCCTGATTAATTGGGTCATTGTGAACAGCAAGTTTTTCGAGTTTTTTAATAATTTTCTCTTCTTCTTTCTTTGTTGCCATAAGGCCTCCTCCATTAGTTTATTAAGAATGTATAAAAATGAATAAAATTTGTATATTTTTGCATAAATATACAATAAATCCAAATTAAAATTACATAATTATACGAATAATTGAGAAGATGTGCAATACAAGTAAAAGTTTAAAAACAGTAAATTCTGAAGGTTATTTTACAAATCGCTGTGCTGGAGTAACAACCCAGATTGCTTCCATTGGAGTGTCACCAATGTTTTCCAGACGGTGTGGAACTGCTGCAGAGAAAGAAACGCTGTCCCCTTCCTGAAGAATGTATTCCTTGTTTTCGTAAGTAAGCTTTGCTGTTCCTTTTGTTACAATTCCTAATTCGCGGCCAATGTGTCCATAGGAACCGCGGTGAGTGTGCTGACCTGCAGGAATTTTAATAACATATGACTCAAAAGAATTCTCTTTGTCGGAAGTGGCAGGACTTGCCAGCTCTTCAAAAACAGTATCTTCTTCCATTGCGATTGGGCGTTCATTTGCACGGGTAATCTGTACAGGACGCTCTTTTCTGTATTCTTCAAAAAGAAATTCCAGGTTAATATCCAGTACATCAGCCAGTGCCAGTAAAGTATCAATGGCAGGGGAAACGTGATTTCGTTCAATCTGTGAAACAAGACTTTCGCTTACACCGGCTCTTTGTGCAACTACTTTAAGTGTATAACCTTTGTGTTCGCGAACTTGTCTTAATTTTTCTCCAAAATGATAAGGAACTTTTTTCTGTTTTGAAGAAGATTCCATATTTATTTCAGAATTATTCGGCTGATAATGAGCAGAAATTTCTGGAGTTTCTTCAATAATATCATCATTATTTTGCGAAAGTGTCATTATTCTGCTTCTCCTTGTTTTGTTCTGTTACAAACTGGATAAAGTAATCTTCCAGAGTTTTATGAGGCCCGTCCAAATGGAATTTTGTTCTGGCACGAGCATTATCACGGCGGATTGTATAAAGAGAATAGAAATCTCGATAGTCCAGACCGGCATCGGCTTTGACATGTTCTCCAAGGAATTTTGAAACCTCGTCACGCCCAATTGCCGCAATTCCTTTTTCACGGAGGGTAGAGCGGAGTAAGGCAATCTGTTCATAAGAAATACCAAACAGGAATTCTTCCATTGCCTGTGTAACACCAGAATCACCCATTTTCTGTTTAATGAATTGAATCCACTGATCATCCATCTGCATGGAAATCAAAAGCAATTCACTGGTTCCCATCATTGTACCAAAAGCAGGTGCCAGTTTACGGCGGGCTTTCCATACTGTCTGAAGAACTGGTGCAACATCTTCAATTGTCTGATCAGCCCAGTGTTCCCAAAGCAGAAGCAAAGAAAGTGCCCACTGCCGGCGAAATTCCAAAGGCTGTTCTGTATCGCGGATAAGATTCAAATATACATCTTCTACCAATAAAGAGAACATTGAGTAAACAGTTTCATTGGCAAGTGCTTTTGCCAGTTTCTGATGTTCTTCCAGACGATAGAGAAATTTTGACATACTTGAGAGGGTATGCATTTTTGCAACCAGGAAGCCTTTTCCTAAAGAAGCTTTAGATGGAAGCTGTAAAGTAGAATCTCCCGAATCCTGATGTACGATTAATGAATCAATAAGAGAATCTGGTGTACGGGTTCCACCTACCAGTTCATGTTTCTCCAGTAAAGAAGGGAAGCGGGCAATAGCAGCAGCCAGTGCTTCCATATCATTTAATCGGGAACAGAAGTTTTCTGCTTTATCAGGATTAACAGCCTGAATAATTGGCATTGCTTCTTCTATAAGTGATTTTTGTTTTTCGGTGAGCATTCCGACAGTCTTTTTTGGAGGTTCATTTTTCTGGTCCAAATCAAAAAAACTGTTCACATCTATCTGTTCAAATTCTAAGTCGTTCTGCATTTTTGTTAAATTTCTTAAA
>JAKSTK010000097.1 GCA_024402615.1 Treponema sp. | reverse complement strand
TACTGCACGGGCAAAACCTGAACCGGCTTCACTTGCTTTAGAAGCTATAGTTGTCCAGCCGTTTGAATTCTGTACATAATTTTCAGAATCAATTTTTGTCTTTCCATATTCCCCGGCATAAAGAACCAGAGTATCATCGTTTCCACCGTCCTTGAAAGCCGGTGCTGTATTATCAACATTAATATTGTACTGAGAAGGAGTAATACCCTTATCACTATCATAAGCGGTAAGTGTTACTGTAAAGTTTCCGTTTACTGGAACTACCGGTACCCTGACAGTGAAACCTTCATATTCTGTTACAGAATCTTTATATGCAGTTTTATCTGTAACCTCAGTACTTCCAATCTGAACTTTAGAAATACCGTCATTATCAACTACAGTTCCTTCCAGCTTCCAGTTTTCTCCCTTAATGAACATTCCATTTTCATAAGGAAGTTTCTTTTCGTTAGTTGTACCGGCATTCTGAATCAGGTAGAACTGTCCGAACTGTGGAACAGTATTATTTACAGAAATATGGAGTTCGTCTGTCCATGCACTGGTATGTGGTACTGGATAATCTTTGTCTCTTGCACACATACGGATATTCAATGTCTTATTGTCTGGATTAGTTGGATTATTTTCGTCATCCATACCACCAATTTCCAGACCGTTTTCTGTAAGTCCTGAAGCGGCAAACTGTGTGTTCCAGCTTGTTGTACCTTCTACCTTAATACCCCATTTGTCGCAGGTATCATCACCTGTAAATATTGAATCAGTAGCCGTTACTTCTGTTCCATCTTCAATCTTTACAACCTTGTATCCATTTTCGATAAGGTATTCCACATCAGACTTACTATATTTTCCGTCACCATTTATATCATACTGAACATAAACTGCATCAACAGCAACATTATCTTCTGCACTACCAGCCAGCAGAATTGAACCACCAAGAACTACATAACCTTTTGCAGAATCTCCTGTTCCAACAGTTTTATTATGAACAGGATATGTCAGCTTGATTCTTGGACGAACTGCATCCGGGTTATAGCGAATTGTTTTTTCTACATAACTGATATTTCCACAGTTATCTTCAAGGCGGAACCAGACAGGAATAAAGTAAATTCCTGAACCAGCTGTTGTCTGAGGATGTCCTGAATAAATATTTTCAATATAACCTTCTGCAGTTGCCAGACCTTTCAGTTCCAGCTTCATTACAACATCAGAGAATGAAAGATCTGTAGTAGACCATGAAATTGACTCAGAAGGTGTTGTATCAACAACACGACCTTCTTCGCCTTCGGCTTTTCCGTTATTTCTAGGAACAAAATACTTAACTGATGCAACACGAGAGTTTGCTTCACTGTCATCATTAATATTTGCACTTACAGAAACATTTGCTGTTACTTCTGTATCAATAGAAGGAGTCATATACTGAACCCCTTCTGGACCAAGGTTATCTACGAGAATATTAAAATATTTGCTTGAACTCTGACCTGAATTATCAGCAGCTTCAATTCTTACAGCCACAGATCCACTTCTTACATTCTGGAAACTAATGTCATGTTCAAATGCACTTGCGGTAGAATTATAAGCGGTTGATGGTAGAGAAACTGCTTCTGCATCACCGACTTTTACTTTTACATTTATATCTTTTGAGTCTGTAATAACATTATCTGTAACAGGAATAGAGAGCTTTATATAACGTTTCTTTGGTCCACCATAATGAACACTTGATTTGAAATCGGTCTTATCACTATAACTTACTGCTCCTTCTGCCTTAACCTGAACCTGAACAGTTCCAATTACAGGAGCTGTTCCATCCACATCAAATAAAAGAACATTTCCTGTTTCTGTTTCTCCATTCTTTATGCGAGGTTCTGTGAGAGCATTTGTTGTAGCATCTGTACTTGTGAAAGAATTTGATTTTGCATCTGTTACTTTGAAGTAAAGCTTGTAGCTTCCGTCTGTAGTATCATTATTCTGTGCATCTTTATATGACGGAATTGTATATTTATATTTTCCATTTTTTGCAGTTATAGTCTTAAATCCTTCTTCATCAATACCTTCCGTTTCAACATTCGAATAAGTTCCTGTACTTCCTTTACGTGTCACTTTTACAGCAACCGAAGAAACTGCTCCATCATCATCACTTACAGTCCATTCAAATTCGCCGCTTGAAAGAGTTGTAGTTCCATCAGTCTTAATTGAATCCTGACTGATTACAGGACGGTCTGATGTCTGATTTACATTCAGAACAATAGAGTCACTACCTGAATTTCCTACTGAGTCTGAACCAGTTACCTTAAATAAATATTTTGTATTGTCGTTAGGAAGTTTAGTCGTATCAACATCATAAGCCCATGAAGCAAATGTATTTGCAGGGGTTGTAACTGATGTAATAAGTCCAGTTGCTGAAATTTCCGAACCTGTTTTCTTTCCATCTGCTCCAACAGCATAAACTGCAAGTTCTGGAACTGTTTCAGACGGATGAATATCTTCTGCTGTTCCGAAAATTCTGATTATTTTATTCACATCAACAACATCAGCTGTTGTTGTATCAGCATCTGAAACAGAGTTAATTTTTACTTCAGGTTTTGTTCCATCAATTGTGAATTCACCAAAACCAGTGTAACCCGATTCATTTCCTGCCTGATCTTCAAGTACAACGTAATACTGATAATTTCCGTCAGTTGAAGGAATTGTTACGTCTGCTGTAATTCCAGTCTTTGAAACAGGATATGTTTTTACTGAAGTATCACCTTCTCCTGTTATTGTAAACAGAGAAATTTTCTGGAGATATCCGTTTGTTCCACCTTTAGTTGTCAAACTAAAGTCTGAACTGGTTCCAATATATGCATATGCAAGACCTGAAACTTTCTGTGAAGGAACTTCTTCATCTTCTGAAGCAGCGGCTGCAGGATCATCTGAGGCGTCAAATGTCAGTTGTAATGAAGCCGGCTTTTTAACTCCGCTTACTGAAGTTACACTGGCTTCTGGTTGTTTTGTATCAACATTTACATAAACTGTTACATCTTTTGTATTTCCAGCTTTATCTGAATATGTGTATGTTACAGTAGAATTACCGTCACTCAAAGCTACAGTATTACTTACTATTCCAGACTGAATCGGAACATTACCAGAACCACTTGATTCCCCTGTTACCTTATAGCTTACTGTTTCTGTCAGGTTATCGTCTGTAATTCCCTCTATAGTGATATCAACAGAGCCTGTGTTCAGCCATTTCTTTAAATCATAAGTCTTGGCAGCCACTGTGATCAAAGCGCTTCCATCTGGAGGGGTTGTATCTACCTCATAAGTAACTTCGATTTCCGAAGATTGACGTCCATAAACGTCTGTAATCTGATATTTTTCAGTTTTCTTTCCATCTGAAGGTTTTGCAGTTTCATCTATACGATGCTTATAGTTTCCTTCAGATACTTTTACGATACCTGATTCAACCCAATCTTTTTCAGTTTCATCAAATCTTTCCAATTTGGCTATACCATTATCATCAGAAACTACCAGTTCAATTGTACGATCTGCGCCTGCAAAAAGTCCTGTTTCATATTCTTTTCCATTCAGCTTTTTACTGTTTACAACTGGTGTCTGATTATCAATTGCATATTTAACTGTCTTGCCTGTTTTTTTATTTGTACTGTTTGCAGCCCCTTCTTTTTCAACACAAAGGAATTCAACTGACTGCTCGCCTTTCTGTCCAGCAGAATGTGGAACTTCAAATGTAAAGGTTTGTTCGTTTTTATTATCAATTTCAGAAAGAGTTATTTCCTTATACTCATCACCATCTTTGTAATAAAGTTTTACTGCACCATCATCATCTTTTACTGTTCCGGTAATCTTCCATTTTCCAAGACCAAACAGATTTGTTTTTCCTTCTGTTGCATCTTCATCAATATTTGTAAATTTATAAACTGGGAGATCTGTATCCTGATCTACTTCATATTCAAAATATGCAGGTTCTGTTCCGGAAACATTTCCTGCGCGGTCTGTTGCCAATACAGAAATTCTGATTTTTCCTTTGAAAGCTTTTGTTGAGTCTGTTTTATCTTTTAATGTAGCAGTATCAAATTCTGTAAGTGTGTATTTCTGATTCTTAAGCGTGAATGTTGCACCTGAAACAACTGACCAAGCAGTTCCATCCAGTCTTTCAAGTTTTACTTCCAGTTTTTCATCTTCAACTTTTCCCTGTGTTCCATAACCTGAATCATCAGAAACAGTTCCCGAAATTGTAATTTTTCCGTTAACAGTTTTTCCATCTCCAAATACTGTTCGTGTTACAGTTGGTTTATTAATTTCAGGAGCTTTTTTATCATGATTAATTGTAAGTTCACGGCTTGCAGAAAGACCTGTTCCATCATCTGCTTTAATTACAACAGTTGAAGTTTCTTTATCCGGTGTGTATGGAACTGAATATGAATAGACCTTTGAACCACTGGAAGTATCAGGAGTTCCAAGTTCTATTGAAGTTCCATTCAGCCATACAGAAGCCAAATGCATTTCTGTAACTTTGAAACTAATTGTCTTTTCACCGTTAATATATACCAGTCCGTTATAATCTTTGCTGTCTACTTTAACATCACTGATATCAGGCGCAACGCCGTCAACAACAATATAAAGTTTTTTCTCGTCTGCATTATTTTCTGAATTCAGACCTGTTTTTATTTTATCATCTGCCGCATTTACTTTAATTACATAGTTACCAGCTGCATCGATTCCCAAATCCTTTTTAATATCACAGGAAACTTTTCCTTCTGCATCAAGCTTGTCTGATGTATAGATTTTTTCTTGTGCTAACTGTGTCACCCCGTCTGCTTTAAATGCCTGAACAGTTACTTTTCCTACAGCATCATCATCGTTAACATAAATATAGAATGAACTGTTGTCATTTATTCCAAGAAGATTCTTTTTGCTTCCAGGATTCTTTTCCGGATCTTCTACATCCTCGAAACCAGTCCATGAAGTATCAATCTTATCTTCTTCAAAACTGATTACCGGCTTATCTGTAGCCTGATCAATAATAACTGGGAATACTTCAGCATTTTTATTACCTGCAATATCTTCTGCAGTAATTACAAGATCAAGCTGTTCCTTGTCTGTGAATGCTGCAAGTGTTGTATTGATTCCTGTCCATTCAAAACTAGAAGAATTATTTATTTCTTTTGAATCAATAATATTTTCATTCTGTTTAAGTTCCAGATTAATTTTTTTAATTTTTGTATCATTCTTTGACTGATCAATACTTCCCTTATACGAAATAATTCCGTTAACTTTATTACCACTAAGAACTTCCGGTGTTATTTCGATATCGGTTATCACTGGTAATTCTTTTACATAATGAAGTGTTACAATTTTGAAACCTGAGTTCTCTGATTCATCTTTAGCAGAAAATTCCAGTTCATATATTCCCGAATTCCTGTTTCCAGGTACCCAGTTATAATCTACCTGCCACTTATCATCATATCCAGGAACTCTTACTGCATTGAGTTTTGTTCCATCTTTAAGTGTAACTTCTTTAAGGTTTACTTCTGTTATCTCAAAAGAAATCTTTGCTGAAGTATCTTTCTTTACAAAATACTCAGTTCCTTCATAAACACCGTTTGTTACTGATTCTGGTCCAAACACCGGTTTTGTACTATCTGCCAGCACATCATATACATCAGAAAGATAAATACCCGAATCAAGACCAACAGAGTCTGTAACACGGAATTGAACTTTATATTTTCCATCATCAGAAATTAATGCGCTGTCATCCTCTGTCTCTACCAGTTTCTGTATGAATTTCCAGTTTGCTGATGTTTTTCCTTCGTTAATTGTGTACCACTTTTCTGTTGTCCAGTCTGGTGTATCAAATGCACGAACACGAACTTCAATTTTTCCAAAACTTTCATCATCATCTATAACTGAGGTTTCAATAATGTTATTGTTTTTGATTCCAAAAGAGTTTAATCCTGCTTTGAGATTACTAAAACTTAATACAGGTCTGTCTGTTTCCTGATCAACGTCATACTTCTTTATTTCTTTTCCTGTATTACCAAACTTATCTGTAACAGAAACTTCAAGCCAAATCTCTTCAGAGAAAGACGCTGTATCCAGAACAATATTTTTTCCGTTTTCAACAGTTCCCGAAGTTAATTCCTCGACTTTTGTTTTATTATAAACTCTATAATCAGCCAGGTTTTTTCCATCAGCACTTGGCTTTGGATTATTGTCAGAGAAAGAAACTGGTATTTCTACTGTACCATTCAGTTTATTTCCTGTTTTTGTCATATCAGGAATTGCAACAGTTTCAATTGTTATTTCAGGTTCTTTGTTATCCAGTTCAAAAGTAATTGTATTCTTTGATTCACCACCACCTAAGTCTTTTGCTTTTACAGTAATATTGAAATCAAATTCATCATTCCATTCTGGAGCTGTTGATTTTGTCGGCAAAGGGACTCTCGGATTTTTATTAAGAACCCATTTAAATGTATACGAAAGTTTTTCTCTATCCCCGTCTGTTTCTTTTTGAGGATCTTCTGGAAGCTCTGAAGGATTTTTTTCAAGCATAAAGAATGAAGAATCTTCTTTATCCAATATGGATACTTTATCACCAACTTTTACTTCGATTTCCGGAAGTTCTTCAAGTTTTTCGCCATCAGTTAAAACCTTAAACCAGAATTTAATATTATCATTTCCCGGTCCAATTCCACTTCCATCTTTTGGAAGTGAAACACCATTTTCATCTTTTTCATCATTTGCAGAAAGGAAAACAATTTTTGGAGCCTGTGTGTTTTTCTTTGCCTTAAAACCATAAATGTTGTTATTTTTTTCTTCAAATGAAAGTCCGCTTGAACCTGAACCATCATGGCCAAATACAAAAATACGATAGCTGCTTGGAGTATGAATAAGAGGATCATCAATTGGTACTGATTTTGTGAAATTTTCAGTTACGTCTTGAGACCATTCTCCTTTTTTTACCAGAATAATCGCATCATCTGAACTTTCAGTAATATTTTCAAGTTCTTCTTCTGTGAGAACTGTCTCATAAGTTTCATCAGCATTCACGTTCAATCTTGCTAAAACAATCTGAATATTTGACGGACGGAATTGCTGCTGATTGTTTCCCCAATCAAAGTGGAAT
>JAKSTK010000096.1 GCA_024402615.1 Treponema sp. | reverse complement strand
ATTCGTGGTGCAATTTCTATGGGCCGACGTTTACAGGATCCACTGGCAGAACTAGTAAAAATTGATCCAAAAGCAATTGGTGTTGGACTCTACCAGCATGATGTAAATCAGAAAAAACTCAGCGATACTCTGGATGAAGTTGTAAGTTCTGTAGTAAACAATGTTGGTGTAAACCTTAATACTGCTTCTTACATGCTTTTGAAGTATGTATCTGGAATTAATATTTCTACAGCGAAGAAAATTGTTGCTTATCGCGATGCTAACGGAAAAATTCTTAGTCGTGAAGAACTTAAAAAAGTTCCTGGTCTTGGACCAAAAGCTTTTGAACAGTGTGCCGGCTTCCTTAAAATTGCAGAAAGTTCTGATCCTCTTGATAACACCTGGGTTCATCCAGAAAACTATGATGCTGCCCGTGAAGTACTTCCAATGATTCAGCGGGGAGAAAAAGTTACTTCATCAAAAATTGATGAACTTGCTGCAAAATATGAAATTGGCGTTACAACAATTAAAGATATTGTAGACGAACTTCAGAAGCCTAATCGCGACCCTCGTGACGGATATCCTGCACCAATCATGCAGAAAGGTGTTCTTCAGTTTGAAGATCTTAAGGAAGGAATGAAAGTTACTGGTAAAATTAAAAATGTAGTTGATTTTGGTGCTTTCGTTGATATTGGTTTGCATGAAACAGGTCTTGTTCACTTAAGTGAATTAAGCGACAACTTTGTAACTGATCCAATGGAAGTTGTAAAGGTTGGTGATGTTTTTGAATTCACAATCATTCAGCTGGATACAGACCGTCGCAGAATTGGACTTTCACTGAAGAGTGATGCAGCTGGTCGTGCAGGCACTGGTGCTAAATCTGCTCCTCGCCGTGATGCTGGTGCAAGCGGTGCAGGTGGAAATGCTAAACCGGGTAACGGTCCACGAAAAGTAGTAGTGGTAAAGAAGAATAATGGTGCAAATACAGCAAATCGTAGTCAAACAAACAACCGCAGTAATTCTTCTGCTTCTGATGACGGAATGAGCTATAATCCATTTGCTGCATTCTTTAATAAATAATTAATAAAAAGAAAAAGCATTTCTAAGAGTATTCTAAGAAATGCTTTTTTTACTTAAATATCAATTGCCAAATTATGGTTTACCCATAATAATCACTTTGATAAAGAAAATAGAGAGAGTGATAATGGAGGTCACAATGAAAAAGATTTTGATAGTCTTGTGTTCTGTGATTACTGCTGTTGCGATTACTGGATGTAATGTTCAGATTCCGCAGAGTGTATCAATCAAAACTGATGCTAAGTATAAATTTACTGCAGCAGAAATTCAGAAGGATTTATCAGATTTTTCACCAGTAGATTCTCTGGTTGGTTCAGCTTTAACTGGTCCATATGAGATGTATAAATATAATCCTGGTGGAAATTCAGAAGTTCAGCAGCTGTTGATGAAAATGGACATGCAGGAAATTCCAATTGATATGAGTCAGTATCTGGATGATTCTGCACTTTCTTCAATGGAAGGAATAAATGTAAGCAAAAGTATTACAATTCCAGATGTTGTTAATTTTAATCACACAGAAAAGGTTGACTTTGATGAAATTGCCAATCAGATTAACTCAATGGTAACAATCGGTGGTTTTGGAGAAGGAACACTGATGTTCTCTTTTGAGCCTGTAACTGATACTTTTGAATCTATTGAATATGAATCTGGATACATTGAAGTTTCAGGACAGATGGGTGTTATTATTGAAGGTAATGTTTCTCTTCTTGATAACGGAACAGTTGTAACAAGCGGAACCTTTGTAAACAATAAAGCTGTTCTTCCACTTACAGGTGTAGTCTTGAAGAAAGAAAATATGTCTATTGATTTCTCAGATTACTCAGGTAGTGCATATCTTCCTTATTTAGGAGTAATTCAGGAAGGAAGTAAAATCAAGGCAGTAAAAGGACTTACAGTAAGTGAACCTCAAACTGTTCCAATTACAATTGAACCAATTTCTTTTGGTAACTCTTCTGACCTTAAATCTTGTACTATCGATGAAGGAAGTATCTCAGTTAATCTTGATACAAAATTGTGGTCAAAGAATATTATTGATTACACAATTGAAATGACTGGCGGTTTGAACACTTCAATCTCTGGTAATGATACTGCTGAAGTTACAAAGGATTTACATAATGTAGTAATTTCCAATGCTGATATTACATCAACAGTAAATGTTGTTCTTACTCTTTCAAATAGTGACCTTGATTTTTCAAGTGTAAATAATCCGGAATTCACTTTTAAAGTTAATGTAACAAAAATCGGTTCGGCCACAATTGGTCTTCCAGAAGGCTTTGAAATGAATTATGCCTTGTCACAGGATTTGCCTGCATCTGTTACATCGGTTCTTAAATGTGTTAAATGGAATAACAGTGGTATTAAAGTAACTGGAACAAATACTTTCCCAACTGATGAACTGGATCCTTCTGCAAATGCTATTGGTCTTACAGTTTCTTCAGCATATTTTGATATTCCATCTACTGCAAAAGCACTTAATGGCGGAGATTCAAATAAAACTCTGTCTTATATGGGAGATTACAGCAGTCTTCCTGGTAAGGTTCTGGAACGCAATACTTCAACAAATCATACAATTGATATGAATGTTGCTTTGACTCTTCCAGGCTATAATTCTGTTGAAAATACAATCACAATTAAAAAGATTGTTCCTGGTAAAACTTATGAACTTGCTTTGAAAGTTGAACCTGTATTTGACTGGAATTCTGTTTCTATTGACAGTGCAGCAACAGCACAGAGCGGAAAGTTTGCTACAAATGTAAGTCTTAGTTCTATGTTTGATTCTTTGACAGCAGTTCTCGGTGATGATGTTGCAGGAAAGATTAAGCTTTCTGACTGTGATGTATTCCTGTTCTGTGATATGCCAAATCTTTCTGCTTTAGGTTCTCCAAAGTTCAACGGAAAAATTAAGCTTGGTATTGGTAAAGCTGATGGAGGCGGAGTATTAACTTACAATCCTTCGGTTACACCTGTTTATATTCTTGGTTCGGAAAGTTCAGATGGAAATATGCTTTCTAAGCCTTGCCCAGAACTGGCAATTACTTCTGTAACAAAAGACGATGTAACAATTAAAACTGTAACAACTGATATTGCTGAAGTTTCAGGTGAAGCAGGAAAAGATATTGCTGATATTATTAATGCACACGCAGAAGATGGCGAGGGACTTTGTCTTGAATACAATGTTCAGTTTACTACCGGAGAAGGCAGCGAGATTGAAATCAGTAAAGAACAGCTTAAAAACTCAGAAGTAAAATCAATCAAACTTTCTGCTGCAGTTGTAGTTCCTGTAGCATTTACTTTGACTGATGATATAAGTCTTGATGTTATGAAGCTGGTTAAAAAAGATGAATGGACTGATGGAGCCGATTTGATGGGCCGTACAGAAGCTCCAGATAACTCTACTGTTGAAGATTATCTTGAGATGATTAAATCAGTTTCAATTGAATATGCAACATCTACAATTCCTTTTGTTACATCTAAAGATTTGTCACTAGGTATTGATCTTGACGGGGATGGAACAGAGTTTGATAAACATATTCTTACACTTAAGAGTGGAAGCATTACAGAAAATCCTGCAAAGGTTATGTCTGTTTATCCATTGCATCCTGCAATAACTTTAGAATTGCCTGGCAACACAGAAATTGCTCTTCCAACAGATATGTCAATTAAGATTAATATTAAACTTGCTATTGCAACAAATGGCGATAAGGAACTTAATCTTTGGAAAAACGGAGGTAACGACTAATGAAAAAGTTATTATTATCTGCAGCAGTTTTATTATCAATGACTGCATCAACCTTCGCTATTGGAAATCGCGTTATTGAATTGAAGTCAGTAACAAATTTAGAAGCTTCAAATAATCTTTTTGGAGTTACAGATTTTCTTGTACCAGAAGTTGTAATTGATTTATCTGATTTGAAAAATCAGGTTCCAAATTCCGGATTTAATGTTTCTACAAATATGTCAGAATTATTTTCTCTGAATATTGATGTTCCTCATGGACCAAAAATTGGATTTGGTGCCGGTGTGGAAATGTATGGTTCGGCAAGTATTTCAAAATCTTTCTTCAAGCTTATTTATGAAGGTCACGACTTTACAGAAAATGAAGAGCTTACCTGCAGTGTAGATGATACTTATGCTGATGTATTTGCATACACAAATGCTACTTTTGGAATGGATATTGGAAACAGAATTACCTTTAAGGCAACTCCAACTTTGTTCTCAACAGTAGCTCATGTTGGTCTGGAAGATACAAAAGTTACACTTACAAATACTAACGAAGGTAAGTTTGGAATTTCTATGACTGGTAGAATTGCAACTTATGCAGGTTCTGAATTGCCTTCATTCCAGGAATACACATCGCTGTTGAATTCTTTGAATAACAACTGTGGTTTTGACTTCTCTGCAGAAGGTTATTACAAATTGTTCGATTTTCTTGATGTTGGTGGAAGCTTCCGTATTCCAATGGTTCCAAGCCGTCCAAAAGTAGAAACTTCACAGAGCTTTGAGTATTCATTGATTACTGATATTGAAGAGCTTACAGGAAATACTTTTACACTTCCAGCTTTTGTAATGGGTGAACCGGTTTATACAAACGGAAATTATGTTTTGAATCGTCCAATGAAGTTTGCCGCTACAGCAATTTTTCATCCTATAATTGACGTTATGCCTTGGGCTGATTTAATTACTTGTACAGGAACTGTTGGTTTAGGTGTAAAACATTCCTTTACTCCAGATGCAAAAGTTTACTTTGATTACAGTCTTTCAACAAAGCTCAGCCTCTTTAATATGCTGAAATTAACTGTAGCAACAGAACATATGGATGAAATTTTCAAGAATAAGGTTGAACTTGGCATGAATGTTCGTCTTCTTGAAATTGATGCCGGTGTTTCGGTTGCATCAAAGAGTTTTACAAAGAGTTTTACTGGTGGCGGTGTAGGTGCTTACTTAGTAGTCTGCATGGGCTTCTAGTCTAACTTACCTGATAATTAATCCCAGATAGTCAAAGTACTGTCTGGGATTTTTTTATTTTAAGTGCAAAGTATTGCTTTGCAAAACTTTGAGCGAAGTGAAGACAATTGTTTGTGCCACAGAAAGCAGAACGCTTCGCTTACAAAAGGGACAGAGTAAATTGATTCATCTCGTATTTCTAAGGTGTTCACCGTATGTAACTGCTGGTTGATAGTTTATACTTTGACATATCCATACAGTTTCATTAAAATTAATTAAGTATTATTAAAAAATTTTAGAGGACTAAATAAAGATGTTTAAAATTATCGAAAAGAAACAGCTTAATGCCGGTGTTTTTTACATGCGTGTAGAAGCTCCTGAGATTGCCCGCAATAGAAAAGCTGGACAGTTTGTAATTATTCAGGTTGAATCAGAATTTGGGGAAAGAATTCCTCTTACTATTGCAGATGCTAATGCAGACGAAGGATGGATTGCACTTGCTTTCCAGCCAGTTGGTGCATCTACATTTAAGCTTTCTCAGATGAATGTTGGTGATTCACTCCCTACAGTTTTAGGACCTTTGGGAAATCCTTCTAAAATTGAAAAATATGACCGCCCTGTAATGATTGTTGGCGGTGGATTTGGTGTTGCACCATGTTATCCAATCGTTCAGGCCCATAAAGCAATCGGTAACAAAGTAATTATGGTACTGGCTGCCCGCAATAAAGATTTGATCATTATGGAAGATGAAATGCGTGCTGCTGCAGATGAACTTATTATTATGACAGATGATGGTTCAGCTGGTCGTCAGGGTGTTTCTACAATTCCTGTAAAAGAAGCATGTGAATCTCAGTGTCCTCCAGCAGAAGTAATTGCTATTGGACCTCCAATCATGATGAAGTTCTGTGCTGCTACAACAAAGCCTTATGGCGTAAAAACAACTGTATCTTTGAATACAATTATGATTGATGGTACAGGTATGTGTGGTGGTTGTCGTGCAACTATCGGTGGAAAAACAAAGTTTGTTTGTGTTGATGGTCCAGAATTTGATGCTCACCAGGTTGACTGGGATAATATGATGATGCGTATGAAGTCTTTCAAAGAAAGAGAACAGGAAGACAATCACAAATGCCGTATGATGGCAGAAGCTGATAAACTGGCTAAATAAGTGAGGATTTAAAAATGGCTATTGATGTAAATGCAGAATATAACAGAATCAAAGATTTGATTAAAACAAACGGAAAACTTACAGCAAAAGACCGCAGTGCAATTCCTCAGATGGAAATGCCAGCCCGCGATCCAAAAACTCGTGCCCGTGAAATGGCAGAAGTTGCTCTTGGTTATTCAGCACAGCAGGCTGTAGTTGAGGCTAACCGTTGTTTACAGTGTGCTAAACCTTTCTGTATGGAAGGTTGTCCTGTAAATATTGATATTCCAGGGTTCATTAAACAGATTGCCGAAGAAGATTTCAAAGGCGCTGTTGATACAATTAAAAAGACTTCTTTACTTCCTGCAATTTGTGGACGCGTTTGTCCTCAGGAAAAACAGTGTCAGGGAAAATGTACTGTAGGTAAAGTTTATAAGTCTGCAGAAAAGGCTGTTTCAATTGGTCGTTTGGAACGCTTTGTTGCTGACTGGGAAAGAGAAAATAATAAAGTAACACCTCCAGTAGTTGCTCCAAAAACAGGAAAGAAAGTAGCAATTATCGGTGCAGGTCCTGCTGGTCTTACAGTAGCTGCTGACTGTGCTCGTGCTGGTCATGAAGTTACAGTATTTGAAGCATTCCACAAAGCTGGTGGTGTAATGATGTACGGTATTCCTGAATTCCGTTTGCCAAAAGCAATTGTTCAGGAAGAAATCTCTAACCTCGAAAAGATTGGTGTTAAATTTGAACTTAACTTCCTTGTTGGTCGTACAAATACTTTGGAACAGCTCCTTGAAGAAAAAGGCTTTGATGCTGCATTCGTAGGAACAGGTGCTGGTCTTCCAAAATTCCTGAACATCCCTGGAGAAAACCTTATTGGTGTATTCTCTGCTAACGAATATCTTACTCGTGCAAACCTTATGAAAGGTTATGATAAAGAACATGCAGCAACTCCAATCTACGAAGCAAAGCATGTAGTAGTTTGTGGTGCTGGTAACGTTGCTATGGATGCTGCTCGTATGGCATTCCGTCTTGGTG
>JAKSTK010000095.1 GCA_024402615.1 Treponema sp. | reverse complement strand
TACTTCTTTCGCCATGCACAGATTGTTCCGTGGTTTGTTATGCCAAAAATCAATGTTGTTTGTAGATCTGAAAGATGATGCTCTTGCTGATAGTTTAACACTTTTAGCTTAAATTCTCCGCTAAAATGTCGAGTTGGTTTTGTAAAACTTTCAGTTAATTCGTACTGTGCAACCCATTGTTGAACACAAGTTCTTGCTACTTTATATTTTTTTGCAATTGTTCCAGCACCACCTTCTCCAGATAAGTACGCTTTTACAATTTTCAACTTAAACTCTTCTGAGTATTTTGACATAAAAAATGCACCTCCTAAAATTGAACTTTATTTGTCCAACTTTAGGGGTGCACTTCAGATTTCTGAAAGCCTTTTTTTTGATAGCTGTGTTTAGAAATTATTCGTACAGACGGAAGTTATCAAAATAGATTACAGTTCCGTTTGTTTCAATTTCACACTGCTGAATCATAAAACAGTATACATTTGTAAGATGTTCATCACTGAAGCCGTTTAAGTCGAATACTAAAGTGTGAGTACCAGGTTCTACTGTAATTGCATCTGACTGATCCCATGCCCAGTCAATTCCGTTTTGAACTGCAATTGAAAGATTAAAACTGTCTGGTCCAGGAACATATACATCAACTGCACACCAGTTGAAGGCTGAAAGGTCAGATTCAATAGGTGAGTAGCAGCACCAGGTAGCCTGTTTAGAGGTTTCTGCTGTTGCTGGTTCCATTGTACATTTTAATGAATATTCTCCGGTTGTTTTCCAGTCCTTGGAAAGAGACGCTGTCAAAGAAAGGTTGTGGCTTCCCCACTGGTCCCAGGAATTTCCTACTCCTTCGAAATAATTTCCATCTTCAAAATCATCTAAAAGGAATTCTTCTGTTGCCGGAAGTTCCATAATAATTGAATTTGTGTTTACTGCAACTTCAGGTGCTTCTGTGTTTGTTGTTGAAGTTGGTGCTGGTTTTGATCCACAACTTGTAAGAGCCATAGCAATCATGGCAGCTGACAATGTTAAAAGATACTTTTTCATTTTGTTCTATACTCCCTAAATTTTCGTATTTTTTAAATATAACATATAATTGGTCATTTTCAAGAACAATTCCTAAGATTTTGATGAAACGATGAAAATAAAACAAAAAATTAAAGTAAATATAAAGTATGTAAATTAGTTAAAATTACTTAAATATAACGAGATTTTTATTGAAAATTATGACGGAGGGTTATATTCTGAATAAAAAAAAGGAGATTTTATATGAAAAAATTTCTTTCAATAATCTGTGTTGTTTTAATGACAGCCAGTATTTTTGCACAGACAAAAGGTGTTGATATGAACGAGAATGTAAGAATCCAGAAAGTGTTCAGCAAAATCAGAAGAGGGGAGCCGGTAACAGTAATTGCTTTGGGAGGCTCTATTACAACAGGTTTTGCTTCAAATCCAATTACAACAAAAAGCTGGGCTGCCAGAACAGGAAAATGGCTTGTTGAGTTAGGTGAAAAAAATAACAGTAAAGTTACATTTATTAATCAGGGGGTTAGCGGAACTGATTCTGCTTTTGCTGTTGCCCGCTTACAGGATCATGTTCTGTCTAAAAAGCCAGACTTACTTCTGTTAGAATTTGCCATGAACGACCAGTGGCTTAGTCCTGCGGTGCGTCAGAGAACCTATGAAGCAATTTTACGCAGTGTACTTAAAGATTCAGATGCAGCAATTCTGGCACTTTTTGTAAATGAAAGAGCCGCTCCAAAATACTCTTCTAATCAGACAGAACAGCAGGCTTTGTGTGAATATTACTCTGTCCCTTTTGTAAGCTGGAAAGATAATATGAAGGCGGATGACATTCTTGATTATTTTGAAAAATGTTTTGATGGTTCTGAGACTGTTCATCCAAATAATGCAGGACACGAAAAAATTTCTGAATATATGATTGGAAAACTTGATTCAATCTGGAAAACATTGCCGGAAGATAAAGAAATTCCTGAGATTAAAGAATTACCTCCTGCAAAAACAGATACTGGTTTTGTAAATGCAAAATACTATCATGTGGATAATCTTAAGCCGCTTTTAAATACTGGCTGGGAAAATGGAAGTCCTGTGCATCCAGAATGGCTTGCTCACGGACAGTCTCATAAAGGCTGGCAGACAAAAAATTCCGGTGCAGAATTAACTTTTGAGGTAGAAGGTTCGTCTGTAGGTATTACTTATTGTGAAAGTGATCAGTTTAGAGATGCAGTTGCGTGGATTGAAAAACAAGATGGAACAATGACAGAGAAAACCCCGTTACAGTGTTATTCTTCTATTAGAAATGGATATTATGGATGGGCTTATAAAGAAATTTTAACTGGAACAGAAGTTCAAAAGTACATTGTTCACATTCAGTGTTCAAAAAGAGCCCCAAGAACAGCAGAAGGAAAATACTGCAATATTACAGGAATCCTTGCTGCTGGTGAGACTGATAAGTAGTAAAACTGTTAAACGATTTAATATCTGTTAAAAATTAAATTGATTTTACAGAATCGCGGATAATCAATGTTCCGCTTACCAGATGATGGCCTTTGATGTATGGCTGACCTGTAATTTTTTTGATTATCAGGTCGGCTGCTACAGAGGCTGTATCTTCCGGTTTAATATAAACAGTAGTTAATCCAATATTTATACTATTTTTTCCAAGGAAGTTATCAAATCCTGTTACAGAAACATCATCTGGAACTTTGTAGCCGGCTGCCTCAAGAGTTGTAATAAGCTTTGCGGCTGTACCATCATTATTACAGATAAAGGCGGTTGGCATATCTTCTTTTGCAGGAAGCTTTAAATCAATATCCAGACCTTTTTCATCACGGTCATTAATAATTTCATCTACAGAAACTTTCAATTTGTTTTCAAGTGCTGCCTTCTGGAATCCCATAAAGCGGTCACGAATTGAAGTTGTTGCATCGAAATTACCAACAAAACGAAGTTTTTTATGTCCCTGTGAAATTACATAACTTGATAAAATATAAGAACAATAGTAATCGTCGTTAGAAACGCAGTCCAATTCCATATTGTTTGTATAAAAATCAAGAAGAATGTTATTTGGATAGTTTGTTTCTAATTCATCAATATAGCTCTGATTAATCTGCCCCAGAACAATAACACCATCAACCTTCTGATCCTGAATCATTCTAGGTAAAACAAGATTTTTTTCATCTTCATCAGAAAGCAATTCCATAATGCTGTAGTAATTGCGGCTTAATAATTCTGTAGATAAGAAATTGAAAATATACCAGTAGAAAGAAAGGTTAGGATCAAAAAAACGAGACGGAATAAGAATTCCAATATTTCCTGTAACTTTTGAATTATTTCCCGAAGCTGAGCCTTTTACTTTGTAGCCCATTTCTTCTGCAAGTTCTTTAATCTGCTGACGGAGATCATCACCAACACCGTCTTTATTTGATAATGCTTTTGATACTGTTACTGTACTGACATTCAGTTTGTCTGCAATATCTGATAATCTTACTTTTTTCTTCTGTTCCATACTTAAAATTATAACATAATTTAAGTAAAAAAAAATAAGTTTTTAACAAATTCATATAAAAAGTGAGTGAATTTATTACAATTTGTTATATTTCTCTAAAAACATCTGCAAAGTAACCGGAAGAAGAAATCTGTTCTCCTCCGTTGGTAAGATGATTTGTATCACCCATGCGTTCAACTCTAAACCATCCCTGACCTTCAATTCTTTCTTCGGAATTTAAAATTGTTACTGAAGTTGGCGCAATATAAAAGCCCTGCCATAACTGCATTGGAGAAAGTCCCGTAAGATGAGCAATTATTGCAAACATAACTCCAAGATGACAGAAAAATACCAGAGTTTTTTCTTCTGGATAATCTGATTTTACGGAGGTTAAATGATATTTTTCTACAGGATCTTTCCAATTCCTGTTAGGAACAGGATTTGCTACATTATAAAAACCTTTTTCGTTACGGTTGTAGCCGTATTCAGCAAGTAATGAATCAATACCATTACAAACTTCATTATAATGTTCTTTGATTCTTCCGCCCTGCATATATTTTGTGTCTGCCCATTTATCTTTATCGAAAAAATCTTTATCAGAAAAATAAAGTTCGGGCATGATATCCCAGGTTCTAGCTTCTTTTCCCGCAAGGGATTTATCTTCATAATCTTCCGGGTATTTTGTTGGATAATAAAATTCCTGCAGCCATTTAAATTCTGTGGCAGTGCGATTTAATTTTTCAATAGATGGTTTACCTGTGGCTTTTGCACGCCCCATTGGAGAAGTATAGAAAGCGGTAATATTTTTCCATTTACAGATTCTTTCTGTAAGAAGTGCAACTTCCCGTTTGCCTTTTTCTGTTAAATTATCGTTAGCGTAATCAGGATCCCCGTGTCTTATAAAAATTAATCGCATAAAAATCCTCTTCTGGAAAGTTTTCTTCAGGTTTGATTATTAAACCTTGAATAAGTTAATTTCCTGTTTAATAGAATCAATAGAATCTGTAACCTGAGAAGAAACTTCTGTTAATGCTGCTCCGGTTTGATTGATTTTTTCTGCACCAATAGACATTTCAGAAACACTTCCTCTGATGACAGTAGTAACATTCTGAAGATTCTGAATCTGAGAAAGGATGTGTTTATTTCCAATAGCCATTTCTGCGGAAGCGTTTCTAACTTCAAGTGTACTGTCATTCATGGCACTAAGAACTTCAGTAATCTGTTTAGAGCCTACCTGCTGTTCTTCCATTGCGTTTTTAATTTGTCTTACTAACTGGTCTGTATTCTGAATGTTTTCTGAAACTGAAGAAAAGGCTGATGTTGCCATTTGAGAAGCTTCAACAACGGAATTAATTGAGTTTTGAATTCTTTCCAGTTCTTCTCCGATTTTCTTTGATTGTTCAGTAGAAGTTATAGAAAGCTTTCTGATTTCATCTGCAACAACAGAGAAACCTTTTCCGGAATCACCTGCATGAGCCGCTTCAATTGCAGCATTCATAGAGAGAAGGTTAGTCTGGTTGGCAATCTGTGCAATAGCAGAGTTCGCATCCTGCAGCATTTTAGATTCAGATTCAATCTGTTTAATACGATTGTTTACATCCTGCTGAGTTTTAATTCCAGCATCTGCTTTCTGTTCAAGTTCCATAAATGAAGAAGCCATTTTTTCAACAGAAGAATTAACAGAATTAATGTTTCCAACCATTTCTTCAACTGCTGCAGATGCCTGTTCAACACCTGCAGACTGGTTAAGAATCATTTTTTCGAGAGATTCAATGTTTGAAGCAATTTCATTTACGGCACCGGCAGTTTCATCAACACTTCCTGCCTGATTTAAAATCTGTGAGTTTACACTTTCAATATTTGCAATAATCTGTGTAATTACAGAAGCAGTATCTTCAGTACCAGACTGAAGAGATTCATCGGCAGAAATAAGCTTCTTTTCGGAATTCTGCAGAGAGGTAACAATAGTCTGCATTTTTTCTACGAACTTATTAAATCCGTTTACAATATCAAGAATTTCTTTTTTGCCTTTTTTGATTTCAAGTCTTTGAGTAAGGTCTGCATTTCCAGTTGCAATTTCAGAAATAGCATTACCAACCTTCTTTAATGGAGTTAATGTTCTTACAACAGTAAGTGAAATAATAACACTGGCTGCAAGAATTACTATTGTGAGATAGAAAAGAATACTTTCCATTGTCTTAAGGTATTTTACGAATTCGTTATCATTTGAAATAATAATAACTGACCAGTTTGTATTTTTAACAGGCTGGTAAATCATGATTTTTTTTATTTTATTTTCTGTGTAATAGGCAACATCAGTTTTTCCAGAAGAAACTAAATCCATGTTAGCTTCAAGTTCTTTATTTCCGCTTTCAATTGCCTGTTTTTTTAGATTCTGCTGATTTTTAACATCTTTTTTATCTGGAGATCCAATTGTGTTTCCAGTTGCTCTGTCTATAATAATTGCATAACCTGTATCACCAATTTTAATTCTCTGAGAAACATCACATAAAAAGTTAGAGTTGAATCTGGCCAGTAAAACGCCTGTAATTGTATTTTGAAAATTTCTTACAGGTGTAGCAATGTTTATGGAAAGTTCGCCAGTCTGCTGGTCTGCGGCAGGCCCTGCCATAACGGTTTTTCCTTCTTTAAGAGCCTGCTGGAAAACAGGAACAAAACCAAAGTTGATTTTAAATTCAGGAGAAAGATAAGCATCTCCATTAGCATTAATAAAACTTACGCTTAATAAATCTTTGCTTGTATCGCTGTTCATTGGCATAAGCATCATACTTTTTTGAAGATCAGAAACATCATCGCTTCTTATTTCATTTAATAATGCCAGATATTCCATGTAATTGAATTTTTCTTTAATTACTTCACTTATGGAGTCGTTAATTCGGTCTGCAGTAATGAACATGTCTTCTTTAAAAACATTTCTTACTGATCGGCGGGAATACTTAACTGCAATAAAGAATATTGTTGAACAACTGAAGTAACTTAAAAGGATAAAAGCAAGCAGGATTGTTTTTTTAAGACTTTTCATTTACATCTCCGGAAAAAAATAATAATTAATTATATCCTCACTATTGTTAAAAGTGAAGAAAAGAATAATTAAAATAAAAGAGGATATGACGAACATACAAAAGGGACAGAGTAAAAGGTAATTTACTGAAATTTACTCTACTGCAATTTACTCTGTCCCTTTTGTTTTTAAAATAAAAAAATGCGTGATATAAAATCACGCATTTTTTATAGAAAAAAGATTATTGATTTATAGATTATTTAACAAATTCTTTTTTCAAGAAATCTAAATCCAATTCTGGGTAAAGAACATGAGCTTTGAGTAATTTGTTTACGCGAGCTTTTGCTTCTTCCTGAACTTTTGGATCAAGGTCAATTTTACCTTTTGCAGGTTTTCCTTCTTTTGTAAGACCAGGTTTTGTTCCTTTAAGTACAAAGTCAATGATATCAGCAACTTCTTTCATATCTGCTTCGTTCATACCAAGAGTTGTAAGACCTGGAGTACCAATACGAATACCAGATGTCCACCAAGCACCGTTTTTGTCATATGGAAGAGCGTTTGCATTTGCTGTAACACCACAAGCGAACAATGCTGCTTCTGCCTGTTTACCTGTAAGTCCATAAACAGTTACATCACAAAGCATAAGGTGATTGTCTGTTCCGCCAGTCTGGAGTGGAATTCCGTGAGCTTTACATCCTTCTGCCAAAGCTGCAGCATTTTTAACAACCTGAGCTGCCCAAGCCTGATATTCAGGAGTTCTTGCTTCTTTGAATGCAATTGCTTTTGCT
>JAKSTK010000094.1 GCA_024402615.1 Treponema sp. | reverse complement strand
TGATTCCAGTCTTGATGCGGCTCAGGCTTTCAAAAAGGTTAGTGACCATGCTGATGTGGTTATTAATTCTTTCCATGAAATTTCTGGTAACATCGAAAAGATGGACGAACAGATGCAGCAGATTAAAAATAAAACAAACGAAACCTCTTCTGCTGCAGAAGAAATCAGTTCATACTGTCGTAACCTGGCTGATAAACAGAGACAGGTTTCTAATGAAGTTGATATTATGAACAGTAAGTTCCTTGAAGCAATTTCTGGTATCAGACAGATTAAAGCAGGAACTTCTGATATTGTAGATAGAATTAAAAATGTAAGTGATGCAAGTAAAGAAAGTTATAAAAATATGACTGATCTTGAAAATGTCCTTGAAGAATTCAAAACTACCAGCGAAGTTGAAGAAGCTGAACAGCAGGCAAATGAAGAAAATGCAATAGCAACTGGAGTTTTGGATGCAGCCGCAATTGAAGCAAAGGCTTTGGAAGATGCTGCTGCAAATGAATTCTTGTCTTCTGCATCTAACGGTGATGTGGATAATGCTGAAGAAATAGATTTCAATATAGACGAGATTGAAGAATATATCCCAGACTAATTAATCTTTTTTCTCTATTGCAATTAGAAGTAATGCGACCAGATAAGGCAAGGCGAGCAATAGAGAAGAAGGTATTCCTGGTAAAATATTTTGAATTGATGTACTAAAATAATCAGCTCCACAGAAAATCATTACACATACCGCAATTTTCCATAATTTACGTTTACCAAGAAAAACTGCTGCTAATGCCATCCAGCCACGACCACTGGAAAGATTTGGTACAAAGGAAGAAATTCTTAATGCCAGCATTGTTCCAGCTCCACAGGCAAAGAATCCTGAAATTGTCCAGGAAGCAATTCTGTAGAATTCTGGATTAATTCCTTTTACCAGTAAAACATCTGGATCTGAACCTGTAATTCTAAAATAAGAGCCTTGTTGTGTTGCTTTTAAGAACCAGATAGTAATTCCAATCAGAATAATGGTAGCAATTAATGAAATAATCTTTACGTTAACTACAGGAAATGCAAAATCTGGAGAAGTTAGTACTCCGCGGGTTTTGAAAAATATGGCGGAGAGTAAAGAAACAACTGCCGAAAATAAAAGATTAATTCCGATTGCGGCAATAAAAGGGTTTGCTTTTGTTTTTTCTATGATTAATGAAAAGCAGAAGGTGAGAAAACTTGCAGACAAAAGGGACAGTGTAATTCCTGCAAAAAGATTTCCTGTAAGGACTGTAAACAAAAAAGTGAGAAATCCGGAGAGTGTTATTAATCCGTCCATGTATAAAGCAAGAATTCCTGCGTATTCGCTGAATAAGGCTCCTGTTGCAGCCAATAGTAATGGGCAGGAGAAGGCAAGAATATCAAAAATCATTTTTTTCTCCTGTAGACTGGAATTGCAATCAGAAAAATTATTAACCCCTGAATCAACCCACCGATATCAAAATCAAAATTATTAAATAACGCAAACTTTGTAGAATAAGTAATCAAAGCAGACATAACAATAGAAGATGGAATTAAAAGATATGGATTAGCGGCGGCAATCATAGCGGCGGCTAAAGCGTTCCATCCAATTCCCGCATAAAATCCACTGTGGCAGGTGTAGTATGTTCCCAGTACTGTTACAGCACCTGTAAGCCCATGTAAACCTCCAGACAAAGCAGAAGAAATAAGAACAATTTTGTTTTCGGAAAAACCAGAATATAAGGCAAATTCAGAAGCTTTTCCGTAAATACAAATCTGTTTCCCAAAAGGATTTTTATATAGGAAAAGTCCTGTTAATACACATAAAATTATTGCTGCAATCATAAATCCATTTAATGGGGATGGAGGAAGAATACTTTTGAAACGGCAGTTTACAGGAAGAAAACTTGTAGCCAGAAGATTCCCTGTTTGTCCTCTGAATTTGCCGGCAATCAAACCGTCAATAATTGGAATTATTGCGGCAGAAAGAATAAAGGTTGTAAGAAGATAACTGGCATTTCTGTAGCGTTTTAATAATCCGGAAATAAGGGTAAGCAGGGCAGAGCAACAGAAAGCGGCTGACACTCCAAAGAATATGGCTATAATGCCCGGAAAATTAGCGTTTTTTGCCAGAAAGTTAGTTGTAATGGCACATATAAATCCACCGGCATAGATTTGTCCCTCACCGCCAAGGTTAAATTCTCCGGCTTTCATAGAAATTGTGGCACCCAGACCTGCTGCCATATATAAAGAGGCTGTATTCAACATAGAACCTAAATAGTAAATATTCATTGAGCCTCCTGTAATTTTCCGTTCTTAAGATTATATATTTTATCGCAATATTCTTCAGGAAAATCTCTGGATGAAAGAACTATAACCATTGAACCTTTGCTGGCAGTTTTTCTGATACTGCTGGAAATTTGACTTGCTGCGGAAGAGTCCAGTCCTTGTAATGGCTGACAGAGAATTAAAAGCTCAGGACTGGAAATAATCTCTCTGTTGTAAATAAGTCTTTGCAGCATTCCACCCGAAAGATTTTTTGCTTTTTCTGCAGGTGTTATATTTATATTGGAAAGTGAAATCAGTTTTTTTGCATAACTGAAAGTGTTTTTCTGATCTTTATTACCAGCGGTCAAAATCTGTTCAATTGTTAAATCCGGATTAGAGCCTCTGAATTTTTTGTCTGTAGGGACAATTCCCGTAGAAAGTTTCATTTTGTTGCGGAGGATTCTTGTGTTGAAAGGTTCATATTTCAGGTTAATAGAATGCAGAAGCTTTTCTGCTCCCTGTCTGAGAATTATTGTTCCTTCTTTTTTTTCTGTACTCATACCAGTCAAAAGATTTTCAATGGTAGAAAGACCATCTTCTGCCAGGCCTTGAATCAACAGAATTTGCCCCTGCTTTACAGAAAAGTTTATATTGTTAATTGCCGGAGATTTTGAAGGTTTAACAGTGATGTTTCTGAATTCCAGCTGTTTGATTTCCTGAGTATTTATTAATTTGTCTGATTCTTTTTCTTTAACGGATGTTTCAACTTTAATTGAGAATTCTTCCAGACTAAAATCTTCTTTTAGGTGTCCGTTTTCCAGAAAGGAAATTGTGTTACAGTAATTTTTTGCTTCTTTAATGCTGTGAGTAATGACTATTACGTTCAGTCCATTTTCTGCAAGTTTTTGAAGATTTGTAAACAGAAATTCCCGCTGTGCTTCATTTAACAGCGCGGTTGGTTCATCAAGAATAAGTATTTTAGGATTTCGTAAAAATGCCCCGCAAAGAGAAACAAAAAAGCGGGAATCTTGACCAAGTTTTTTTACTGAAGTTTTAAGATTTATATCTTTAAGCCAGATATCTGCTTCCTGCTGAATTTTGTTCATGTCTGGTTTATGAACTCCCAGCAGAAGGTTTTCTTTTACGGTGAGGCTTTCTGAAAGCATTGGCCGTTGATGAACATAACAAATTCCATGCTCAATAGCTTCTTTTGGAGAATTAAAAATGACCTCTTTGCCGTCTAAAAGAATTTGTCCTTTCTGTGGTTTTAATTCACCGCAAATAATATTAGCAGTTGTGGATTTACCAGCTCCGTTTTCTCCCAGAAGACCATGAATCTGCCCCTGAGAGAACTGAAGATTTAAGCAATCCAAAACTGCTTTGTGAGAAAAACTTAATGAAATATCCTTTAATTCAAGATTCATCAAGTAAGGTATGACTATTTAATTGTCAATGCTCCACTTTTTAAGTCAGCAACAACAGCTGCAAGTTTACTTCTGATTTCTTCTGGAACTGTACTGATGTACAGAGGATCATCCTGAACAAAATCAATAAAGCCTTCTTTTATACCTGCCATTTCTGCTTTTCCCCATTCAGTTTTATCTTCAAGGAAATTCACAGTTGCAATTCTTGCCATTTCATTTTGTTTCATGAAAGTACTGGAAATAACGGTTCCTGGCGCCTTGCTGAATCCATTACTGTCAAACCATGCAATGTAAATGTTTGAGTTTACGGCAGAATTAATTACTCCCTGAGAAGCACCACCACAAATTGGAAGAATTACATCAATTCCGTCATTAATCATAGAATCTGCAATCATTCCGCCTTTGTTTGCATCATACCAGTTGCCAACAATTCTGAATGCTACTGATTCTGCACCGCCGTCTTTTGCACCTCTTTCATAAGAAGGAAGAATAGTATTGTTCATAACAGGATATTCCTGAGCAGCAATAAGACCAACTTTTTTAGAAGAAGTCATATATCCAGAAACTAAACCAGTCAAATAAGCCTGTTCAGCCTGATTATAACAAACAGTGTAAACATTTTTATTGCCTTCCATTGTAGCATCAAGAAGGATAAATTTTTGATTTGGAAACTGTTCAAGAATTGGTGTAATTAAATCTGGAAGAGAAGGGTTAGAAGAAATAATTACATCATATTTTTGTTCTGCAGCAAGTGCCAGAATTTTAGAACCCCATTCAGCCTGATTTGTTCCTGCTTCAAGTACATAAAGAGAAACTTTTTCAGAATCATTTTTGCCTGTGTTGAAATTATCTACTGCAGTTGTTACACCTTCAGCCAGCATTGCGTAAATTGGACTATCAGCCATAATTCCTGGAACAAATACAGCGATAGATTTAGAGTTTGATTTGTTTGAGTTGCAGGAACAGAAGAGTAATGTAATTCCTGCTAATAAAATAGAAAGCTTTTTCATAAGTATAAAATAGTTTTATATAAAACTAATGTCAATAGGTTTTATATAAAACTATTTTATTTTTAAATTACTGAGAAAAAAACTTACTTTTGATCAGAAGGTTAATATATGCACCGCTAGATATCATTTACTCTGTCCCTTTTGTTTTTACTTGTGTAAAATCGAGACTCCGTTAGGAGGCTCATAATCCGTGTGAGTTAAAAAAAATGTCACACGGATTATGAAAAATCTAACGATTTTTCTGAGGTTTGTTTTAAGGCACTTTTACTCAAAATTTTTCTGGATTTTTTCAAGAAATTTTGTGAATTGAATTTTTTCTTCTTCTGAAAAATCTTTATAGAAGGTTTCTATAAGTTCTTTTGAAATTTCTGCTGTTGTCTTGTTGTATTCAAGGCCTTTTTCTGTAAGACTCAACAGTTTATTACGTTTATCTTTAGGATCAGTGCATTCCTGTACCAGACCTTCTGCTTCCAGTTTTCTGATTAAGACGGTAGTGGTGGATTTATCGCGGTTGATTTTGTCTGCCAGTTCTTTCATATTCATTGATTCAGCCTTGCTTAATTGAAAGAGAATATTCCCGTGAGAAGAGGCAAAATCAGGTAATCCTTTTTCTTTTAATTTTGATTCCAAAAATTCTGCTGTTTTTGTGTGAATGGAAGAAATCTTTGAAATACTGGAATTAATATCTGACATGGAAATAATTATATCATAAAATTTATTTTCCTATTGTATTAATTCGTTTTTATAGTTAAATTTTAAACCATGTATAGATTTATTTTGAAGAAGAATTTTTGTGACACTTGGGATAACCTTTTAGGGGTAATTGTTACAAATGCACTTTATGTTTGTATTTCTGCCGCATTGCTTTATTTGTGGGCGGTTATTACTAAAGCGATGGGAGAAAATGCCAATGTGTGGGCCAGTATGGGAATGACACTTGGTCTTATTACTCTCTGGAATATCATTCATGCAATTATTTCTCTGGCCTACGGTGAAATTGCTGTAGATATTGCTAATTTCCAAGCCGGTTCTATTGTTGGATTTTTTAAGGCTATACCAGGCTGTCTTTTAGACGGATTGTTATATGGATTGTTTGTTTCTGTTTGGCTTTATATTTCCGCTTTCTGTATGTATTATTATCTGGGATTAGGAAGTACACTGGGATTGCTCCTTTGTGCATTTATTTTCTGGATTGATATTTTTGTTGCTTTGTCACTTCAGTACTTTGTTCCTATTCGTAGTACAATGCACAATAATTTCCTCAAAGTTTTGAAGAAATGTTTCTTTATGTTCTTTGATAACACAGGATTTACAATTCTTCTTGCTATAAATAATCTGTTCTTATTCCTGCTTTCAATTGTATTCTTTGGATTTATTCCTTCAGTAGGAAGTATTATTATTAATTTACAGAATAACTTCAGAATTAGATTGTATAAATATGATTATCTTGAACAGCATCCTGAATTAAAAACTAAAAAAGAACGCAAGCAGATTCCTTGGGAAGAATTAATTTACGAAGATCGAGAGACTTTAGGTCCAAGAACTTTCCGTTCATTCCTGTTCCCTTGGAAGGAATAGTAAAATTACGGTGGTGAAAAAAAAGAGATTTCCAGATGGAAATCTCTTTTTTTTTGTGCACGGCAGGTTTATTTAGACATTAACATTGTTTTTGAATTCAATGGAATCTGTCCTTCTCCATTTTTCAAAATATAAAGATTCAAACCTTTCCCGTCAGAGGCAAGATGGGCAACAGTAGTGAAGAAATCCAGTTTTTCTTTTGGTAAAGTTGCTTTTAAGGTGTCTGCTTCGCTGGAATAACTGAACCAGCTGGAAATTTCTTCTGCCTTAATAAAATCTGCAAAACACTTTAAATCATCATTGCTAATTTTATCAATATCAAGACCATCTACAACAATGGAAGAAACATTTATTCCGCCTTCCTTCATTGCTTTGATTGTGTTAACAACTTTAGGCAATGTAAAACTTTCCTGATTAAAATTAAGAATAGTGCGTTTGCGAATGATTTCTTCATTTAATTCTGTTGTATTAATATTTCTTTTTTTAGCAATTTCTGCAAGGATACTGGAATACCATGTAATTACATTAGAAGAGTGCTGATCAAAAGAAACGTGAATTAATTCTCTATCATTTAATAAAGTGTCTAAACCAAATTGAACTAAAACTGAAGTTTTACCAAGTCCTTTTTTTGCAGTAATAAGTCCGATTTCTCCAGCTTTAAGAGCTGGTGATGCATTTTCGAAATATCTGACAGGACTGAACTTAATGAAATCTTTTTTATCCATACTTTCTCCTTAATAAATAAAATGAGATACACATAGTTTAACATGGAAAGGGGAGAAAACAAGGAAAAAACAGTTTACTCTGTCCCTTTTGTATGGAAATACAATTGTTGAAAAAACAATTTATTAAAACAGTTTGCTCTGTCCCTTTTGTTTTTAAAATTTCCCGCAGTTAAATAAAAAAAACCGTCTTACTTTCGCAAGACGGTTTTGTATTAGTGCAAATCTAAATAATTAATTATTTATTTTTTGCAGCTTTTTCTTCCTGATATTTCTTCTGGAGTTCTTCAGATACAGCGTTTGGAACTTTACCGTATTTTTCGAATTCCATTGTGAATTCACCTTTACCCTGA
>JAKSTK010000093.1 GCA_024402615.1 Treponema sp. | reverse complement strand
TGTAGCGCATAAAAATACCCCTTTTACTTTTGTCCAGTAAAAGGGGTACATATCACAATACAGGGGATTTTTGTCAGTTAGTGACTATAGAGGATTAGAAAATTGAATCTTCTACATCACCAATACAGAGACCAAATTCTTCACCAGTTGCAGGTTTGTTTGATTTGTAAGCAGCTTCTACCTTATAGTTAGCATAAGCGTTTCCGTATACACAAACAGCACCTGTTGCACACCACTGTTCTGTATCATCTGTTGTATTGTTTGACCATTCATTAACATTTACAGCAGAAGTGTAAGTAGAAGTTTTTCCACCAACATTGATTTTGTAAATATGATCAGCAGCTTTTTCTGTTGTGAAGTCCTGAGTAACTGCAATACGAACTGTTGTCCATCCTTCTTCATTTTCACCAGTTGTTACAGCAAACCAGTCATCACCCAAGTTTTTATTAGCTGTTCCATCATGTGTAGCAGCATCACCTGGCTTAATTGAGTAATAGTTACCCATAGAACCTTCGTTTGTATCCAAACCAGCTTTGAGAAGTGCTTTTGGAACATTTACATAATGTTCAACATATGCTTTTTTTGTTGCAGCTTTGAAACCAACGAGAACGAAGTCATAAACTTTTTCTCCATCCTGAAGATAAATATCATTACCATCTTCATCTTTAATTGTAGTGCCACCAATTTTGTAAAGATCACCATTTTCTTTATCTGTAGCTACATAATCAACTGTATTAACATCAAAAGCAATACCAACTACTGAGTTACCAAGTTCTGCTGGATTTACAGCAATTTCTGTTTCAAAATGGCCTACTTTTTTACCAGTAGAAATCTGTTTGAAATAACGGCGATATACTGTTTCACAAGCACCAGCTTCTGAATCTTCTGTAGCATCAACTGTCATTACACCGTCATAACGAGTTCCTTTGTAATCACCAAGACCAAGTTCAACTTTACATCCAACTAAAGCGAGCATTGAAACTGCAACTGCTCCCAACATAATTTTCTTAATCATTTTCATAAGAAAACTCCTAATTTTTCTCCCACCAAGGAGATTAAAGTAATTGATTTTACAAACACGGAAGGCAACGCCCTCTAAAAATGTGTCTGCAAAAAAAACTATTTTTAAATTCTTTTGAAATACAAGTAAACTTTATACTTAATTGCTTTTTGTTGCAACCATTTATTTATAAGAATTTACTCATCTAAAGTTATTTTGTTTCCTGTGTACAGGAAGTAATAACGACCTTTTTTAGCAATGAGTTCATCATGAGTACCACGCTCAATAATGTTTCCATGCTCCAGAACAATAATTTCATCGGCATTGCGGACAGTAGAAAGGCGGTGGGCAATAACAAAAGATGTTCTACCAGACATAAGACTATCCATACCTTTTTCAATTAATGCTTCTGTACGGGTATCAATGGAAGAAGTTGCTTCATCAAGAATCAGTACAGGAGGATTTGCAACTGCGGCACGGGCAATTGCCAGAAGCTGTCTCTGACCCTGACTTAAAGAAGCACCATCGCCAGTGATTACTGTATCGTAACCATTCTCCAGATGCTGAATAAAATGGTCTGCATTGGCAAGCTTTGCGGCTTCATAAACCTGCTGATCCGAGGCTTCAAGATTACCATAGCGGATATTTTCTTTAATTGTTCCTGTAAACAAATGAGTATTCTGCTGAACCATTCCAAGAGACTTTCTTAAAGCATCTTTAGAAATCTGATTCAAAGGAATGCCATCATAAGTAATCTGACCTTTATCTGCTTCTACATCATAAAAACGAGTCAAAAGATTAATTGTTGTTGTTTTACCAGAACCAGTAGAGCCAACAAGAGCAATCTTCATACCAGGTTTTGCGTGAATACAAATATCATTAAGGACAGTTTTTTCTGGTACATAACTGAAGGTAACATGATCAAAAATTACTTCGCCTTTCATAGCACGCAAAGAATTATCTGCAGGATTTTTCCATGCCCATTCTCCGGTTTTTGCAAAAGACTGAACTAAATGAAGATTTCCATCCTGATCTTTTGCTTCGTAAGCATTTACAAGACCAACTTTTCCTTCATCAACTTCTTCAGGTTCATCAATTACACCAAAGATTCGTTCTGCACCGGCAAGAGCATTTAAAACAGAGTTTGCCTGCTGGCTCATCATACCAATTGGCTGACTGAAAGAACGAGTATACTGAAGGAAAGCAGCAAGAGTACCAATATCCAGCATACCGGTAAACCAGTTCAACATTCCTGTTTTATACTGACCGATAATCATAAAAGTAGCTCCGGCAATAGCAATTAATGCATACTGAATGTGAGACATATTGTTTGTAACAGGTCCCATTACACCACCAAAAGTCATAGCAGCAGTTCCGGCTTTACGGAGATTTTCGTTCAAAACGCCAAATTCTTTTTTTGCGGCAGGTTCATGATTGAAAACTTTAATTACTTTCTGTCCTTCAATCATTTCTTCTATATATCCGTTTAATTCTCCTACAGCTTTCTGATTCTGGCGGAAAGCATTTGCTGATTTTTTACCAATCATTTTAATCAGCTGGAAAATACCAAACATGATAATCAGCATGAAAACTGTAAGCATTGGGCTAAGTACAATCATCATTACAAGAACAGAAACTACAGTCAAAGTTGAAGAAAGTAACTGTGGAATTGTCTGGCTCAACATTTCACGGAGGGTGTCTGTATCATTGGTAAAGCGAGACATAAGTTCGCCGTGGGTGTGAGCATCGTAATAACGGATTGGAAGTTTTTCCAGGCGCTTAAACAAATCGGTTCTGATTGTAAAAAGGAGATTTGTTGAAATATAAAGCATCAGGCGGGAATTACACCAGGAAGCAATGACTCCCAAAAGGAAAAGAACAAGAGCTCCAAGAATAAGTTTACCAAAGCCGGCGATTAAATTTTTGATTTCATCACTTTTAAGAGTATTGGCAATTACATCTTTATAATCAACAAGTTCTTTTTCTGTAAGTTCCGGCGCATTTTCATCATAAATTTCTGCATTGTTTTTCTGGGCAGCTCTTACTTCATTAAGAACATAAGCAGCACCAGGAACAATGTATTTGTTAATAGAAGGTCTGATTAAATAACTTCCGGCTACCTGAGCACCAGAGTTAATTATTACACAAAGGAAAACTACCAGCCATAAAGCTTTGAATTTTCCCATATATTTAATCAATCTTCCGATTGTCTGTTTTGCATTTTTTGGTTTAGCGAAACCTCTTCCTCGTGGTGGCATTAGTTTGCACCTCCTTCATCTGAAGCTAAGTCGGCGTCTCCACTTCCCTGCTGCTGACTTTCGAATACTTCACGGTAAATTTTATTACTTTCCAGAAGTTCTTCATGTTTACCAAAACCGCTGAGTTTTCCTTCATCAAGTACAAAAATAACATCTGCTTCTTTTACAGAAGAAATTCTCTGAGCAATGATGATTTTAGTTGTATCTGGTGCAAGATTTTTAAGAGCAGTTCTGATTCTTGTTTCTGTGGCTGTATCTACTGCGGAAGTTGAATCATCAAGAATAAGAATCTTTGGTTTTTTAAGAAGTGCACGGGCAATACAAAGTCTCTGTTTCTGACCACCAGAAACATTTACACCACCCTGACCTAAATCTGTATCATACTTGTCTGGGAATGACTGAACAAAAGAATCTGCATCTGCTGCTTTACAAGCTTCAATAATCTGTTCATCTGTTGCATCAGGATTTCCCCATTTAAGATTTTCTTTAATTGAACCCTTAAACAAAACATTTTTCTGTAAAACCATAGCAACTGAATCACGGAGAACTGTAAGATCATAATTACGAACATCTTCACCGCCAACTTTTACAGTTCCGCTTAAGGTATCATACAAACGAGGTACAAGAGAAACCAGAGTTGTTTTTGAAGAACCTGTTCCTCCAATAATTCCTACTACCTGACCACTGCTGATTTTAAGACTTAAATCTGAAAGAACACAGTTATCGTCTTTTTTGTTATAGCTGAAGTTTACATTTTCGAATTCGACAGAACCGTCTTTTACTTCCATAACTGGATTTTCCGGATTTGCAATATCACTTACTTCATCAAAAATTTCACAAATACGATGATTAGAAGCTTTTGCCATTACAAGAGAAATAAACAGCATACCAAGCATCATTAAAGAAGAAAGAACCTGAGTTACATAAGTAAAGAAGCTGATTAATTCTCCAGGGAGCATTGTAAGACCTACAACCTGCTTTCCACCAAACCAGGTAACTGCAATCATTGTAAGATACATAACCAGCTGCATAATTGGGAACAGGAAAATAATCAGTTTTTCTGCATGAACCTGCGCTTTTTTTACATCTTCTGCAGCCTTGCGGAATTTTTCTTCTTCATGATTCATACGAACATATGCTTTTACTACACGAATACCAATAAGGTTTTCCTGAATAGCTCCGTTCATAACATCAAATTTTTTCATCATCTTTTCAAAACGTGGATGAGCAAGAGAAGAAATTACCATAACACTGATTGCAATTATAGGAATTGAAACCAGGAAGATTATGGCAAGACGGGCATTAATTTTAAAAGCCATAAAGGTTCCTGCAACCAGCATGATTGGTGAACGGAAAACCATGTGAATAAGCATACGGAAAACATTCTGCGACATGTTTACATCTGTTGTCAGACGAGTTACAAGAGAAGCTGTACTGAATTTGTCGATATTGGCAAATGAGAAGTTTTGAATACAGCTGTACAAGCGCTTACGAATATTTGCACCATATCCCTGTGCAGCATAAGTAGAAAAAACGGTACCAAGGACACCGCAACCTAAAGAAATACAGGCAAGACCTACCATTAAACAACCAAATTTAATTACATAGGGAAGATCTGTTCTGTTGATTCCTTCATCGATAATTTTGGCCATAATAAACGGAATAATTACTTCCATTATAACTTCGCCAATCATAACAACCGGAGAAAGTACTGCATTAACGACATACTTTTTCTCCAGTCCTTTTAGAAGTTTCTTTGTATTAGACATAGGGTAAATTTAATAAAAATCGGTGATAAAAATCAAGACAAAAGGGACAGAGTAAAGTGAAAATTAAACAAAAGGGACAGAGCAAAGTGGAAATTGCCGAAAAAAAATTACTCCGCGACGCCCATCCAAATCCAGCAAGCTAGCCTACCAGGGTAGAATTTCGCGGGCGATTCGGCTAGAAGCAGTTTTGTCTGTGCTTTGCTATGTAATTTTTCTACCACAGTGTTTTACTCTGTCCCTTTTGTTTTAACCAGCCGGAGAGCGGCCAGACTTCGTCAGAGAATTCTGTGTGTGCTTCGCACTTCTCCTGGTCATAAGCCTTCAGATGTTGTGTTGGCTCTTGTTCCACTCGCGCCTTTTTTAGCGAAGTGTGCTGCTTTCTGTGTCACAATCATCTGTTTACACTTCGCTCATAGTTTTGTGAAACAAAACTATGCAAATTTCTGTTTTACTCTGTCCCTTTTGTATTCTATAAATCAGAAAAATCGTTAGATTTTTCCTAATCCGTGTGACATTTTAAATCACACGGATTATGAGCCACCTAACGGTGTCTCGTTATACATAAACAAAGGGGACAGAGATAAATTATTTTCGGTGGGTGTGCGAAGGCATGAAGCGGTGCGAAGCAGCCACCGCAAGGGAGGAACGACCGCGGAGGCCGGCCGCAAGGCAAGCCGCGGAACGCCGTTTTGGTAAAAAAAGGGTCGCCCAGATTTAGACGACCCTACACTCTTGCCGGATTGGAAAATTATTCGCCCATGGTCAAATCGCCAGAGGCAGCGGCTTCAAGATCTGAAGGAGTCAAATCAGGAAGATCTTTCAGGAAAGGTTCAATTTGACAGGTAATTTCGATATTTTCATTTTCATAGCCCATTGAAAGCAAAAGATTTCTTACAACTGCTTCTGCATTTTTCTGTGCTTCTTCATAAATACCGTCATCAATCATTTCTTCAAGATTTCTCTGACGTTGCTCATTAATCTTATCAATAACAGCCTTATTACTTACAGAACCTAAAAACGATTTCATTTCTTTTAAAAGTTCCTGCTCTGAAATATCATTTCCAAGAACTTCAATAAACGGTAAAGTAACTTTCACACTTTTTCCATTATCAGAAACAATAATGTCGCTTTCTGTAATATCGCGAATACCAACACGGATAATTCCCTGGAACTGCACAATAGAAAAGCTTTTTACCAGAGGATTTTCGGGAGTAATGACAACAACATCTTTATATTTATACTTTAGGGTAACCAGTTCCTGACAGGCTTCCAGTTTTTGCTCTGTAATAAAAGCGGTAGAACTGTAAGAATTAAAAAATTTTCCCATAAACAGAAATCTTACGGCAAACATCATTGCCAGCAGAATAATTAAAATGACTATAATTTTCCCCATTACTCCGCTGAAAATTGAGTTTGATTTTTTCTTCTGAATCTGAGAATTATTTAACTGTTCTTTTATTGCATTAAAATCAGCTTCGGACAAACGGACAGAGCCATCATCTTCTGTTGATAAATTAATTACATCCTGATCAAACATAACCATTTCCCCGTTATCACCAGGAATTTTGTTTACCAGTCTTTTTTCTCTGCGAGGTACAGGCTGAATCTTTTCTTCAGTTTTTACTTTTTTTACCTTTTTTGCGGGCTTTTTTTTGTAAAAATCTTCTTCGGAAAGATCTACATAGCGTTCTTCCTGAACCTCAACAATTCTTGGCTTTTTACCTTTAGTTTTTGTTGTCTTCATATGGAACATTATAATACAGAAAAATCATTTGGCAATTTTTTACGGGAGATTATGATTATCTCTGTCCCTTTTGTTTATGTTTTGTTTATCTCTGTCCCTTTTGTTTTTAAAAACAAAAGGGACAGAGATAATTGTTTTTTTACGGTTTCTGTTGACTCTGTCCCTTTTGTTTATATATCTTTAAATAGAAACAAAAATAAAAGGAGGAGCTTTATGGCAATTGATGAAAAAATCATGAAAGTCAAAAAAAGCAAGTTTTTCAGACCAGCAACTTTAATCTGGCTGATAATCTTAGTATTTATTGCTGTTGCCGGTGTATCAGGATTCTATATTGTTGATGAAACCGAACAGGCTGTAATTACTCGTTTCGGAAAATATACAGAAACAGTTGGTGCAGGAGCTCATTTTAAATTACCATTTGGTATTGATAAAATTTACAAAGTACCTGTAAAAGTTGTTCAGACAGAACAGTTCGGATTCAAAACTATCCGCGCTGGCAGAGATAACGAATATAAGAACAATATCACAGAAGAATCAACAATGCTCACCGGAGACTTGAATATTGTTGATGTTGAATGGATTATTCAGTACCGAATTGTTGATCCTAAACAGTGGTTGTTTGGGGTTTATGAAAAGAAACAGACTATCCGAGATATTTCCCGCTCTGTAATCAAC
>JAKSTK010000092.1 GCA_024402615.1 Treponema sp. | reverse complement strand
TAAAGTAATGGCATATCATCCTCACGGAGATGCTTCAATTTATACCGCTCTGGTTAATCTTGCAAATAAAGAATTATTTATTGATAAGCAGGGAAACTTCGGTAATATGTACACAGGAGACGGTGCATCTGCTCCCCGTTACATCGAATGTCGTCTCAGACCAATTACTAAAGATATTTTAAGTACAAATAACCGCATTACACAGTATGTAGAAACTTACGACAGCCGTGATGTAGAACCTGTAGCATTTCAGGCAAAGCTTCCATTAGTTTTGATTCTTGGCGCAGAAGGTATTGCGGTAGGTATGAGCACAAATATTCTCAGCCATAATATTCACGAAGTTATTGAAGCTGAACGAAAATGCCTCCGTGGAGAAAAATTCCAGCTTTTCCCAGACTTCCCTACCGGCGGTTTAATTGATGTTTCTGAATATAATGACGGTCTTGGTAAAATTGTAACCCGTGCAAAAATGGATACTTCTGATGATAAAAAAATTGTTATTACAGAACTTCCATATGGCTCAACTACAGAAAGCCTTTGTGATTCTGTTGAAAAAGCTGCTAAAAACGGTAAGGTTAAAATTTCTTCTATTCAGGACTACACTTCTGATAAAGTTAATATTGAAATCAAACTTCAGCGTGGTGTTTACACAAAAGATGTTGTAGATTCTCTTTATGCATTCACTGAATGTGAACAGTCTATTTACTGTAATCTTCTTGTAATTAAAGACAATATGCCTGTTCAGATGACTTGTACTCAGGTTATTGAACATCACGCAAAACAGCTTACAGGAATCTTAAAACGGGAACTTGAACTTGAAAAAGAAGATTTAATGGAAAAACTCCATTTAAGAACTTTGGAAAGAATCTTTGTAGAAGAAAGAATCTATAAGAAGATTGAAACTCAGAAAACAGAAGAAGGTGTCCTTAAAGCTGTAAAAGATGGTTTCAAGCCATTCAAAGCAGAACTTATCCGTCCTATTACAGACGAAGATGTAGATCACCTTTTAAGAATTCCAATCCGCCGTATCTCTCTTTACGACATGAGTAAAAATAAAGCAGAAGTTACTGCTATTAACAACCGAATTAAAGAAATCAATAAACTGCTTAAACATCTGGTTGAATATGCTATCAGCTGGCTGGATGGAATTGAAGCAAAACTTGATGCGGCAAATCTTAAACGCCGTACAAAAATTACAAATATTAATGCAGTTGATGTTAAGACTGTTACAAAACGGGATATGTCCCTTAAATATGACGAAAAATCTGGAAACCTTGGTACAGATGTATCTGGCGGTACAGAAGTAATGAAGGTAACACCTTTCGACAAAATTCTTTATGTCCGCAAAAGTGGTATTTTCTCTGTATCAGAAACACCAAAGAAACTGTTCGTAGGACCAGAAATGCGTTACTGTGGATTTGCCGACAAGGAAAGTCTTTCAAAGGTACTTTTCACTATTATCTACCGTGAACCAGAGACACAGTATGTATATGTAAAACGCTGTAAAGTTGCGGCTTATATTATGAACAGAGACTATTTCTTTGCTCCAGAAGGCATGGAAGTTCTCCATATCGATACCCGCAAAAACTTCAACTTTACTTTGAATTATGTACCAAAACCAAAAATGAAGGTTACTACAGAAAAATTCAAAGCTTCTGACTACGAAGAAAAATCGCTTAAGGCAAAGGGTGTTCGTGTAGTTGCAAAAGAAGTTAAGGATATTGTTGTAGAACAGTAATTATGGAAGTCCTTTCAAAGTACGTTTCTTTTGAAGAAGTAATAAAAAATTCTCGATTTCTGTCTGAGTTAATTCCCTGTAATTCTCAGGCAGAAGCACGTCAGATTATTAAAGACCAGAAAACAAAATATGCCGATTCCACTCATGTAGTTCATGCCTTTATTACCGGTAATGGTGCAGAAGTTATGGGAATGAGTGATGACGGCGAGCCATCTGGAACTGCGGGACGACCAGTACTGGATGTACTTAAAGGCAGAAATTGTACCAACTGTATTTTAACTGTTACCCGCTGGTTTGGCGGTACATTGCTTGGAACCGGCGGTCTTGTAAAAGCTTATTCCGGCGGTGCTAAAGGTGTAATTGAGGCTGCAAATCAACAGGGAGCTTTTGAAGAACTGGTAGAAAAAGAAGATTTCTGCTTCAGTACTGACTACTCTCTTTACAAACTGATTAAATTAAATCTTCAGAACTTTCATCTTTTTAATGTTACAGAAGAGTTCGGAACAGACATCACTCTTACCGGACAGATTCGTGCTGATGAAAAGGCTGTCCTAAGTGCAAAATTACTGGATCTTTCAAATGGAAAAATCCAGTTAATCTGATTTTGTGAACAACTTATTTTCTTTTTTCACTTCCAATTGGTTTTAAGCCGGAAGAAATATACAAATCTTCCTGATACCAGTCTATAAGCAGAGAATAAAGAGCAGTTTCATAACCAGGACATTCAATTCTTACCTTAAGCACTGAACCAGACTTTAATTCTCCATCCCGTAAATTATAAAGCTTAACCCATTTATCGTTATAAAGAACTTTAATATCTGCCTGATTACTTAAATCTGCTCCTGTATAAGCATCAACAATATTTGCCTGAATATTCAGATTTTTCTTCATATTCTTAAGTAAATCACAGTTAATAACTACAGGCTTTCCATCAACCGTAAAAGTATCCCACCATACGTAAGGACCAGCAACTACTTTTACTCTGTACTGACCGTCTTTAAGGAATACATCACCAATGTCATATCTTTTTGTTTTTGTATTCTTGCGGATTTCCTGAGTAGAAAAACCAAATTTAAAGAAATCTTCAAAACGAGTTGTGCCTTTAAGTGCAAAAGTCCTTCGGGAATTTTTAACTTCAGGAATATCACCATTATCATCTTCAAAGAAGAATGCTCTGACAGGAAGGTCCAGATCACCTGATAAAGCCTTTGGTAATTCCATTTCAACCTTTACCGGAGAATAAATACTTCTAAGCAGATATCTATGGAATACATTTCCTTTCCAGCAAATTCCAAATAAAGCGGCCACAATCAAAACAATCAGGGAGATTCTGAAAGCTCTGCGGATTTTTTTATCTTTTGTAAGGAATTTCGGGAACTTATAATCTTTTGGTGTCATTACGGCTTTTGCCAGATGAACTCTAAGTTCGTGAGTATCGTAATGCTTAAGATAGCGTTTAACTGCCCGTAAGACTCCTTCAATAGACTGGATTCTGTTTTTTGCCTTTGGTCGAATCATTCGGTGTATAAGGCGCTGAATCTCCTGAGGAATATTTTTATCTATTCTGCGTGGATGAATATATCTTCCTTTTTTTATTGTTTTAAGTGTTTCTACACAGAAGGTTCCCGGATAAGGCTTAGTACCAGTTACCATTTCATAAAGCATAATTCCAAGAGCATAAATATCTGCTCTTGTATCTACAGTTGAACTGTCCTCAAACTGTTCAGGAGGCATATAAGCAGGAGTTCCTAAAGCTATTCCGCTTACAGTCAATCCTTCAGCCTTCTCTGCCGCATCACTGGCAATACCAAAATCGGCCAGTTTAATTTCTCCGCGTTTTGAAATAAGAATGTTTCCAGGTTTTATATCTCGGTGAATAATATCTTTTGAATGAGCATATTTCAGTGCGTAGCAAGCATCCTGCATAATGAGCATGGCAATCTGTGGAGGTAAAACTGTTTCTTTGGAAATAAGATTATCCAGAGCTAAGCCATCTACCAGTTCTTCAACCATGTAACGGAAAGAACCTTCAGTAAAATAGTCAAATAAATGAACAATATATGGGCTCTGCAGATCAAGAAGAATCTGAGCTTCTTTTTTGAACCGTTCTGCATTTGCCTGATTTCCTTTAGCAGTCATTTTTTTAATAACAACATAACGCTTCAGTGAAGGATGAATGGCCTTATAAACTACTCCCATTCCTCCTTTTGCAACAATTCCCTGAATCTTGTATTTACCTATCATTGGTGGAAAATCATTACTCATATCTCGCTCCTTACTTTTTTACTTCAACACTTACAATCATAGTTTCTGGATCAAAAATTCTGTCAGCATAAACTAAAGCAATATTCTGTCTTCTGGGATTATGCAGTTGAATTATTTTTCCCTTCTGTCGCAAAGCATAATCTCCACTTACAGGTCTATGACCAGTAAAATGAACTGCCTCTTTTATTTTATCCTTTTTCAGCAAATGTTCCATCATTACTTCTGCAGTATTTTCACCTGCCGGCACATCTTCATTTTTTGTCCAGATTAATCCATTTACTACAATATCATACATTCTTGCATTAATAAGTAAATCTCTGGTATACGGGCAAACTGGTTCTGCATGAGAAACTACATAATTACTGCCATAAGCAAGTAACGGAAGAGCTTTTTCGTAACAGGAAATTAAATAAAGAATATCATCTCCATAATAATTACTGATAAAAGTTCTTACCATAAGTCCTTCATCTGCAAATTTCAAAAAAGCAAAATCTCCGCCTGTATTTTCATTCAGAATATTTTCATGATTTCCTTTTAAGAAATGAAAGTTTTCAGGATACTTAATTTTAAGTTCCATAAGTTTCTGTAAGGTTTGAAGAGATTCACTCATTTCTTCTTTCATAGCAGACCCTTCAAAATTCAAATCTTCAAATTCCGATTGAATTTTAAGCCATCGCTCTTTATTTAATTCATTATGAATTCCATCCCCCACACAAATAACAAGCAGCTTATTCTGCTTCATAGCCTGTTCTACAGTAAACTTACGGGAAGTCTGAGTAAAATCCTTTGGAAGAGAAAATTTTAAAATATTTGTCAGAAACTCTTTTCTTGCATGAATATCAGGAACTACAATCACCGGTAAACTACCAAATTCCAGAAGAGAACCTGCTTTACCGTTATCTGCAGCAGGACGGTAAGCAGTTATTTCCTTTTCCAGCAAATCTGAAGCTTTACTGGCAGTTTCATACAAAGTTTCATAGGATGGAAGAAATACCATTTTTATGAAATTACAAGGCTCATATTACCAATTGTAATTTTATCTCCCTGTCCTAATTTTACATATTTATCAGCTGGAATTTTAACTCCATTTATATAAGTACCATTTGTACTGTTGGTATCTTTCAAAAAATATGCATCTTTGATTTTCTGAATCATCGCGTGATGGCGACTAGCCAGTTTATTATCAATTACAACATCATTGTCGGAATCGCGGCCAATAGTAATTTTAGCCACCAGACTTACCTTTTTATTATTTACCATCAGATAAGAAACCGGTTTAGATTCCCCAAAAGATTTCAATTGCTTTCCAATTGGTGAAGAGGTTTGAATTGTATCATTTGTCATATCTACCTTCCTTTATTCTTCGTCCTTAAGTTTTAGTTTGTCTTTCAATATATCAGATATTTTGCCTGTTCCAAAAATTTCCAGTAACGGAAGATTTGCTTTTGCAACATCCTTAATAATATTTACAAAATCAAAAAGATTCTGTTTTTCTTCTTTGCTAAGTTTAGTATAAGCGGAAAATATGAGATTGGCACATTTCAGTTTATTATTATTTAATTCTGTAAAAGTTTTTGCTTCTCCTGCCCAGGCTACATCAAATAAAGTATCAAAAACCTTTCGTTTTTCATCACTGCTCATTTTTGCAGCCCAGTCATTTACTGTTTCCTTCCAGAATTTACTTTCCTTAGTAAAATCCTGTTCGTAAATAAACTTAGTTCCCAAAACATACCAGGTAAAAGGATCGTGCTGCATTGGTCCCGGATCACTACTCTTTACAATATGATAATCCTTCTGCTGATCAAAAATCATTCCTACCAGAGAGAATTGAGGATAATAAGTTTTTAATTTAGGTTCAATTTCCTTAAAGCCTTCGGTTCTAAAAAAAGCAAGAGGGAATCCAGGCCCGTCAAAATCATAAACTGCAAAAATTCTTTTCTGCAGTTTTTTGGAACAACTGGCAGCCAGCTTCAAAGCTACATTTCCGCCCTTAGAATGACCAATTAGAATAAAATCCCCATGATTTACTTTAGCAGCCTGTTCAAAATATTCCATTGCAGAGGAATGAGAAGCAATGGGCTCATTCAAGGCCATATAACAGTCTTCCTTCCAGCCCAAAAATGAATCATCAGTTCCTTCAAAAACAATGCAGGTATGCTTTCCAAAACTAAAACTTAAAGCTCCAAACTGCTCTACTTTTTCATAATCAATAATCTGCTTATATCCACTTACAATAACTTCATCAAAACGTTCAGAGTGAGCACAGGCATTAAGTAAATCCACTGCTTTAGGATTAATCATCTGTCCAATAAAACAGCGGTTTTTAAATTCTTTATGAGAACGAAAAAGTTCATTAACTAAATAAATAGATTTTTTGTCTTTAAAAGAATCCGACAAAATATCAGACAGATTCAAATAAGAAAGCTGACTTAAAATTGCGGCATCTATTTCGTTGAAAGGCGACTGGCGAAAAGTTAAATCTCCACGCCATGTAAGATAATCTAAAAGATCAGGATTTTTTTCTTTCATATAAACCAGCTAAAAAGTTTTAATTAATTATAACATAACAATGATTGAATATAGAATTTTTTTTGAACACTACTTATAATTAGATAATTTGTAGTTTCAAAATTTCAACAGAGCTACAACAAGGAGAAAAAAAATGGAATTGATTTATGGAATCAAAGACAAACCAAGTTTTGGTAAAACAGTTTTGTTTGCCATTCAGCAGCTTCTTGCAATTATGGCAGCAACAATCGCTGTTCCAGCAATTGTAGGTAATGGTCTTTCAGCTTCAGCAGCCCTCTTTGGTGCTGGTGTTGGTACTTTTGTATACCTTTTGTTTACAAAAAGCTCAAGTCCTGTATTCTTAGGAAGTTCATTCGCTTTCATCGGTTCAATGTTCAGTGCTTTCGGTGGAGCTGCTTCTTTGGCAGTTGGTTACTGGGGACTTATCATTGGTGCTTTAATGGCTGGTTTTGTTTATGTAATCATTGCAATTATCGTTAAATTCTGTGGCGTAAAATGGATTGATGTTCTTATGCCTCCAGTAATTATCGGACCTACAGTAGCAATCATTGGTCTTTCACTTTCAGGAAACGCTATTGGTGATTTAATGAAATCAAGTGTAGAAGGTGGTAGCGTTTACATCTGTTTAATCTGTGGTCTTACAACTCTTGCAGTAACAATGCTCTGTTCAACATATTCAAAGAAAATCGGAAGACTTATTCCTTTCATCATCGGTATTGCAGCAGGTTATGCACTTGCATCTGTTTTCGCAATCATCGGTTATGCTGCAAAAGTTCCTGCATTGATCGTAATCAACTACGAAGCTTTGAAGAATCTTAATTTTGCTTCTGTAAGCGGATACATTGCTCTTCCAAAATTCACATTCCTTCTTGGTGGTATTGAAGGTCTTAAAGGTATTACAGGTTCTTACCTCCTTACACTTTTTGCTGCTTATGTTCCAGTTGCTTTCGTAGTATTTGCTGAACACCTTGCAGACCACAAAAACCTTTCTGCTATTGTTGGTAAAAATCTTCTTGAAGAACCAGGACTTTCAAACACACTCCTTGGTGATGGTGTTGGTACTATGGTTTCTACATTCTTCGGTGGATGTCCAAATACAACATACGGTGAATCAATTGGTTGTGTTGCTATTACTCGTAACG
>JAKSTK010000091.1 GCA_024402615.1 Treponema sp. | reverse complement strand
CTATGAGCGAAGTGACAAAAAAGGTCTGTGCCACAGAAACTAGAACACTTCGCTATACGGTGGGTTAAAACAAAAGGGACAGAGTAAATCGGAGACTCCATAGTTTTGTCCCACAAAACTATGAGCGAAGTGACAAAAATAGAATGTGCCACGAGAAATTAGAACACTTCGCTAAAAAGGCGCGAGTGGAACAAGAGCCGACACAACACCTGAAAGCTTACAACCAGGTACAGTGCGAAGCACACACGGAATTCTCTGACGAAGTCTGGCCTTCAGCAGTTGGGGCATTTTTGTACAAAAAGGACAGAGCAAAACAGAAATTCTAAAATCGCAAAATACATAGTTTTGCAAAACAAAACTATAAGCGAAGTGTCAAAAAATGGAATGTGCCACAGAAACTAGAACACTTCGCTATACGATGTGTTAAAACAAAAGGGACAGAGTAAATCGCTGTTGTAGAAAAAAAGCGCGAGTGGAGCAAAAAAAGCAACAACATCTGACGGCTTAAAACCAAGTGTAGTGCGAAGCACACACGGAATTTTCAAACGAAGTTTGGCCGCTCAGCAGTTGGGGCTTTTTTTGCGCAACGGAAGCTTTTTTTCTTCGGTAAGTATCAATTTACTCTGTCCCTTTTGTTTGTATTGATTTACTCTGTCCCTTTTGTTTGGCGGTGATCCCAATTATGTTTTGGATATCTTCCTTTCATTTCTTTGCAGATTTCCGGCCAGGCTCCAGTCCAGAAATTTTCAAGATCATCGGTAATTTGGAGTGGACGGGATGCAGGAGAAAGCAGTTTGAGCAGAACTTTCATTCCGGCTACCTTTGGAGTTTCAAAGCAACCAAAAATTCTCTGAATAATAATCTCAATTACCGGGCGAATTATCAGTTTGTTTTTATCTTCTGGTGATGACTGTTTTTCGTAAACAACTTTGCATTTTCTGCCGTTAGCCAGGACAATTGTTTCCGGTACTTCTCTATCCAGATCAGCTCCTTCCAGATACCAGTACAATCCGTTCCATATAATTTCTTCTGTAAGTTTATTTGAACCTGCCATAAATGGTGGAAGCCACTTTTCAATATCATTCACAAGTCGATTTGTTACACTTATCTCTGTCCCTTTTGTTTGTTCTTTTTGCTCTGTCCCTTTTGTCACAATCTGCTGCAGGTAAAACTCAGCACGGACAATAAGCTTCTGAATTTTTTCATTTACCGGCAGACAATCAAATCCTTTTGTGTGAACCTCATTACACCAGGCAGCAGCAAGATCTTCTGCAGAAGCAGTCATTTTCTTTGCAGAAATCACAATTTCACCGTATTTAATGACTTCCTGCTTTAATATTTTTCCATTGTCAAAACTACAAATTTCAACAGTTTTTGTACGGGAATTCAGCCAATTAAGCAAAATTTGCTCTGGAATTTCTTCAAAATCAAAGATTTTCGCTTCTGCTGTCCCAGCAAGCACTTCCGGTGCAACAATCCAGTTTAATCCGGTAATTCCAGAATTTCCTCTGTTACCATTTACTCTGTCCCTTTTGTTTGAAGCTTCCCACGAACTTCCATCCCCTGCAATCACGGCTTTTCGTCCACCGTAAAACTGGAACTCTACTGTTCCATCAGCTCTCGTAGAAATCCGTTTTGCCAGGCGATCAGGAAATCCTGCAAGAATCAAAAGTCTTTCATCACTTATTTTCTCACAATCTTTTTTTATCAATTCCAGTTTTTCTGTCCCAATTTTATCCAGTCGATTATGAACATCCTTTATAAATCGGTTTTGAATTTCCTTTCCAGATTTTGAATAAGAAGAATACTGCACCAATAATTTATCAGGCGAAAGATTATTTACTTTTGCTTCAATTGCAACCGATGCCAGCCGAGGATGCATGCCAAGTCCCAGAGCAGCACGGCCTTTTTCTGTAATGTGCCCATCGCCTTTTAAAAGTTTCAGATTTTTCAGTAATTCTACCGCACCATTCCAGGACGATTCCAATGGAAAATCAAGCCACTGAATACTGCTTCTTTCATAAATTCCGCGGTCAGCACATTCCAAAACCAGTTCGGCTAAATCTGCACGGAGAATTTCTGGCTGCATTTCTTTTTTTCGGACATCAAATTCATTCCACAGACGAATACATTTTCCCGGTTGAGTTCGTCCGGCACGGCCTTTTCTCTGTTCAGCAGAAAAATCACTTTCTACTTCCGTAACCAGAGTTCCCATTCCCGTAGCAATATTCATCCTGTTTACGCGGGCAAGCCCTGAATCAATAACCACCGTAACTCCTGGAACTGTCAGTGAAGTTTCAGCAATCGCAGAAGAAAGAATTACCCGCCGTTGCTTTTCAGCATTTTCGGGAATTGGAGTGATCACCTTTTTTTGTTCATTAAGACTAATAGAAGAATGAAGCACACAAAGCTCCACATCAGAATCCTGTAAATCTTCAGATAATTCTTCTTCAACGCGGCGGATATCACCAATTCCTGGCAAAAATACAAGAATATTTCCTTTTTCAGATTTATCACTTAAAGCATGCAAAACTGCCTTTGCTGGAGTCCTGTTTTCATCATAAGTAACAGAAACAGGAAAAGTTCGACCGGGAATTTCAATTACTTCACCATTAATATATTCAGCAACCTTTTTGGCATTCATTGTTGCCGACATAATAATCACATATAAATCATCCCGAAGCTCCATTGCTTCCTTCAAAAAAGCCAGTGCCAAATCGGTATAAACAGAACGCTCGTGAAATTCATCCAGAACAATCAGATTATATTCTTCCAGTGCAGGATCCTGTTGCAAATATCGTACAAGAATTGCTTCAGTTACTACTTCAAGGCGGGTTTTTTCGGAGGTTTTATTTTCAAGATGGATTTTATACCCTGCTGTCTGACCAGGCTCTTCCTCAAGAATTGAAGCCACTCTGTTTGCAACTCCAAGAACTGCAAGACGCCGTGGTTCTGTCATAAGAATTTTTCCTTCAAACTGTTCAAGAAGTCCAACCGGCAGAACAGTAGACTTTCCGGCACCAGTTTCTGCAGTCAGAACAATTGAACGGCCTGCAGAATTCTTAAGCTTTGCACAGATTGATTCTATATATTCGGTGATTGGAAATTGGAAAAGTTCTTTTTTCATGCTGGCTTAATGATACGATAAATCTTAAAAAAAATCTGTGAATAACTTGGAATTATAGAAAAGATTGCTATATTGATGATATAGTATAGTATACATGTTACTCGATGAATTAAATGAACAGCAGAGAGAAGCTGTTACCACAACAGAAGGATTTGTTCGCGTTATTGCAGGAGCTGGTTCGGGAAAAACCAGAGCCTTGTCCCATCGTTTTGCATATCTTGTAAATGAAATGGGCATTCTTCCTTCAAATATTCTCTGTGTAACTTTTACCAACAAAGCTGCAAATGAAATGCGCACACGAATTCGCAAGCTTACGGGAGATAACGATACCGGCTATATTTCTACCTTCCACGGATTTTGTGTTTCTGTCCTTCAGGAAGATTCAAATGCGGTTTCTTATCCTAAAAGTTTTCTTGTTCTTGATAATTCTGATATTGATGCTATGCTGCAGATTATTTATGAGGAGCGTGGACTTACTTTACGGCAGATGACTTTCTCTAATGCCAGAGACATGATTGAAATCCGCAAGCTGTTCAAAGAACCGGAATATTATGTGGATATGATTCGTATGACTCTGGATGAAATTCACCAGAAGTATCTGGCTTCAACAAAACCGGATGATATTATTTTTTACGGTTATCTATATCAGGAAAAAAAATGCTTCGGACTTGATTACAATGACTTGCTGAAATTCGTTCTTTATATTTTCCAAACTGATGAGGAAATCAAACTCAAATGGCAGGAAAGACTGGAATATATCATGATTGATGAGTTTCAGGATATCGATTTTATTCAGTACGAGTTAATGAAAGTTCTGTGCGATTTCCACAAAAATCTGTTTATTGTTGGAGACCCTGATCAGACAATTTACACCTGGCGAGGTGCAGATGTCCGTTATCTTTTGAATTTTGACAAGGAATATCCGGGAACACAGACAATTATGATGATGCAGAACTACCGTTCAAAGGCGCCAATCATTGCTGCTGCCAATTCCCTGATTGACAAAAACAAAACCCGAATCAAAAAAGATCTGATAGCGACCCGTGAAATTCTGCCGGAAGATAGTCTGCCTGTTTACTTCCATGCAAAATCTGCTGAAGAAGAGGCAACTTATATTGCCGACCAGGTAAAACAAATGGTAGAAAAGGGAATGTCCCCCTCGGATATAGTAATCCTTTACCGTGCAAATTACATTTCCAGAAATATTGAAGAAGTTTTTCAGAAAAAACAGATTCCTTATACTCTTTATTCCGGACTTCCATTTTTTGACCGCATGGAAATTAAAGATTCCCTTTCATACCTCCGTATGATTGCTTACAAAGATGATTTGTCTTTTATGAGAGTGTGCAATTCTCCAAAGCGTAATATTGGTGAACGAAGAATGAAGGCTCTTAAAGAATATGCAGAAGCAAACAATTGTACTTTATACAATGCCCTTAAAACTCTGGTAGACGATGAATTATTTGCTAACACCAAAGCCAAGGATTTTATAAAATTAATCGATAAATACTCCGCTTTGTACAGCAAAATGCAGATTTCTGAACTTTTCAGTCATGTAATCAACGAAAGTGGTTATGAAATTGCCTTGCGCACAGAAGGAAGTCAGGAACGTCTGGATAATCTGGCAGAATTAAAGCAGTCTATTTACGAATATGAAACTTCCTGCGGTGAAGAATGTACTTTAGAGAATTATCTTGCCCACGCGGCAATGTATACAAATCAGGATTTAGGCGTAAATAAAAATGTTATCCGTCTTATGACAATCCATGGTGCAAAAGGTCTGGAATTCCCGGTAGTTTTTATCTGCGGTATGAATGAAAATATGTTTCCAAGTAAAAAGATAGATTCAGCTGCCAGCATGGAAGAAGAACGCCGTCTGGGCTTTGTAGCTTTTACACGAGCAATGGATAAATTGTATCTCACAGAAGCAGAAGGATTACAGCAGGGTTTCGGTTTCCGCTTCCCTTCACGTTTTATTTTTGATGTTTCAAAACCTTTGCTGCATTATGTAGAAGAATTACCAGAAAATATCGTAAAATCTTCAAAATCCTATATCGACGAATCACAAAAAAAACTGGACAAGCTTAGTGCTCTGGCATCCTTAAACGAAGGGGACAGAGTAAAACACAATATTCTCGGTCAGGGACAGATTCTTGCCATTGATACTACAAAACATCATTACACTGTTAAATTTGATGACATCCCAACTCCGCGAAAAATGAGCTTTAAGGCCCCGTTAGAAAAAATCTAAAATACAAATTCAAACTGTTATGCACAATATGTTATGCATTTGTGCATAAAGTGTAATTGTTATTCTGTTTTATTGTCCTAAAATTGCCTTCAGAAAGTAAATAAAACTTTCAGTAATTTTCAGAGAGTTTATGAAAATACAACTGTATTTTTTCTGGAGGTCAATTATGAAAAACGCCAGCAATTTGAAAATTAAAAAAGTAAATTTATTCGCAGTACTTTGTGCTGCCTCAGTTTTTATATTCTCCTGTCAGACAGGAACCAAAGACGATTCTTCCAATTCCAACCGCCCGGAAGAAATCAAACCTTCCTACACCTACACCCCCGTTGATGATTCCGATTTAGAAAACATGGAAGCACAGCAATTTACAAAAGTAATGGGAAACGGAATAAATCTGGGCAACACTTTTGAAACAAATGCCGCAAACTGGATGGGCTTTAAAGCCAGTCCAACTTCCTATGAAACTGGATGGGGACAACCAGTTACTACAAAAGAAATTTTCCAGGCTTACAAAGCTGCTGGATTTGACTCTGTCCGTATTCCAATTGCCTGGACCAGCACAATGGACTGGAGAAACGGTGATTATAAAATTAATGATGATTTTATGGCACGAATTAAGGAAGTTGTAAACTGGGCTTTGGATTCAGGACTTTATGTAATGATAAATGACCACTGGGATTACGGCTGGTGGGGACTTTTTGGAACAGACAAAACAAAAGCCTATAAAATTTTCGATGAAATCTGGGATCAGGTTGGAACAGAATTTAAAGATTACGATTACCGCCTGATTTTTGAAGCAGGAAACGAAGAATGGGGAAATCGTTTTAATGATGAAGTAAAAGATGACATTAATGATCCAGAAACCCCACAAGATAATTATGGAGATCTCACTCTCGAACAGCAATATGCTTTGATAACAGAACTTGCACAGCACTTTGTAGATAAAATCAGAGCACAAGGCAGCAAAAATTCAAAACGATTTCTGTTGATACCAGGCTACAACACAGATTTTGATCACACAACCTCAGATAATTATGTTATGCCGGAAGACCCATCAAATTCCGTACAAAAACTGATAGTTTCCGTTCATTACTATGCGCCAGCTACTTACAGCCTGGTCAGCGATCCAAATAATAACTGGGGTTTTGCACGAACCTGGGGCACAGAAGATGAAATTTCTGCACAGAATGCGCTCTTTTATAAATTAAAGCGGTTTATTGATGAAGGCTACGGAGTAATCATTGGTGAATATGCTGTAGCAATGGAACAGACAGAAGGTTTGGATACACCAGATAAAGATGATGATAATGTTTTCACCCGCAAATTAAATGACAAACAGTGGCTTACAAATGTTCTGGACAACTGCGACACCTACAATTACTGCCCATTCTTGTGGGACTGCAACGGATACTTTAAGAAAACTGGAAATTTAGGTTTCACAGGCGACTGTGCCGATGTTGCCGAAGTTTACAAAAACAGAAATTACGCAGCAGAAAAAGCCGGAACTTCCAATGGCGGAAAAATCAATTACAATCCGGCAACTAAAATCTATACCTCAACAAAGGAAATTTTAACGGTGGATGGAACTTCCGTAAAAAAGACAATTACTCTTATCGAAGAAGTAGCAGTTTCTGAAGGACAAAAAATCACCCTGAGCTTTCACCGCCCAGAAATCGCCCTCAATTATGCCGGCCATGTAATGAAAATTTTCGATTCCAATGGAACAATGCTCCACGGCACAGATTCAGACTGGTGTACCAGTGCAGAATATCCAACTGCCGGGGATTGTATAGTCACATTCAACTACAAAGCCGTAGAAAATTGCAAAATGAGAACCATCACAATCGAAATCTCCAACCCAGAAAACACCAACACCCTCCAAACCCAAAATCTGGAAATCAATGATGTCCTGCTGTTGTTAGATTAAGGCACGAAGTAAGATTCATCGAACTGAAACGAAGACTTCTCATAGTTTTGTTCCTACAAAACTATGAGCGAAGTGCCAAAAAAGTGCTGTGCCACGAACATTAGAACACTTCGCTACCTTGGTGGGTTAAAACAAAAGGGACAGAGTAAAACGCTGTTGTAGAAAAAAAGCGCAAGTGGAGCAAAAAAAAGCAACAACATCTGAAGGCTTACAACCAGTAGCAGTGCGAAGCACACACAGAATTCTCTGACGAAGTCTGGCCTTCAGCAGTTGGGGCGGATCTTCGTACAAAAGGGACATACCCACTATTGAAGAACCGTTAAAAACTAAGCCGGCAGGGTTAGTTTAGGTTCAACACGCATCCCGTTCA
>JAKSTK010000090.1 GCA_024402615.1 Treponema sp. | reverse complement strand
TAGGTTTTAATTCACTGAAAATAAAACTTACTTCCGGTCAGAAGGCTGATATAAGCACCGCTAGATATCGTCGCTGAACGCTAAGCTCGGCAAGGAAACTATAGAGCCGAGCTTAGAGTCCTGCTTCTATCAGCCTTCTTCCCTCGCGTAAGTTTCCTCTCCGACAATTCAAACCTAGGTTACGGAAAAGGACTTAAAAAGAAAATTTACGGGAGGGCAGGAAGACTTGTGCAGCAAGGCTCTGAGTGTGGCTTGATAGTTTCCTTGCCACACTCAGCGACTAGCGACGATATCTAGCGGTGCTGAACGAGTTTTCCTAACCGGTAGGAAATTTTCTTTTTACGGTGAGTTTAAACCTAGGTTTTGATTTAACGCTTAATGTAAACCATCAGCAGCATGATATCACTGTTTCTGATTCCAGAAATTCTGTTTGCCTGTCCTAAAGTTACAGGACGAATCTGTTCAAGTTTAATTCTGGATTCTGCCGAAAGGGAAGGAATTGAACCGTAATCAAAATCAGGCGGAATGTGAGTGTTTTCCATTTTGTGAAGTTTTTCAACTCTCTTATCCTGTTTTTCAATATAGTATTTATATTTAGCTTCAATTTTTGCTTCGCTCCATTCCTTTTCCGGATAACCTGGGTTTTCCATATCAGGCTTTTTAAGAAGAAGAGCTTCCATTTCTGCTAAACGGGCATATTTAGCTTCAATTTTTTCATACTGAGCTTTAGTTTTCAATCCACATTCATAAGCGTATTTTGCAAGACGACGGTCTGCTGTATCATGACGCAATTTAAGACGATATTCGGCTCTGGCAGTAAACATACGGTAAGGTTCTTTAGTTCCCAGAGTTACAAGATCGTCAATTAAGACACCAATGTATGCTTCGTCTCGGCCAAGAATTACAGGTTTATATTCAGGAATAACTTCAAACTTGTCAAATCCTGCTTCAGTCTGAGTTTTAGCAATAAAGGAATTTAATTCTTTTGTTTCTCTTGCACTGATTTCTGCAAACTTTGCCATTTCTTCAGCTGTCATTTCATTCTTTGGAGCAAAGGCACCTTTTTCCATGCTGGCAGCAACACCATTTAAGTTATGTGGAAGTTCCGCCAAAGGTCCACAAACTTTAATATGTTCACGGGCATAAAGGGCGGCATTCATTCCGGCAATAAGTCCCTGTCCGGCAGCTTCCTCATATCCGGAAGTACCATTTATCTGTCCGGCATCATAAAGCCCTGCAACTCGTTTTGTTTCCAGAGAAGGGAAAAGCTGTGTTGGTTCAACAAAGTCATATTCAACTGCATAACCAGGACGGCTCTGAACAGCATTTTCAAAACCAGGCATTGTACGCATAAATGCATCCTGTACACTTTCCGGTAAAGAAGAAGAAAATCCGTTCAAATACATTTCATCTGTTTCAAGACCTTCAGGTTCAACAAAAATCTGGTGACGGTCTCTTTCTGTAAAACGCATAACTTTATCTTCAATAGAAGGACAGTAGCGTGGACCAATACCGCTGATTTTTCCTGAATACAAAGGAGAACGGCCAATATTGTTACGAATAATCTGATGTGTATTTTCATTTGTATAAACAATGTGGCATGGAACCATTGGTCGTTCAACAGTTTCATCTTCAAAACTGAATGGAATTACTTCGTCATCACCGGCATTTTCTTCCAGTTTAGAAAAATCAATTGTACTGCGGAGAATTCTTGGAGGAGTTCCAGTTTTAAGACGGCCAGTAGTAAAGCCAAGACGGTGGAGGCTGGCAGTAAGTCCGTAAGCGGCAGGTTCTCCAACACGACCACAAGGTGCATCATATTCACCAATAAAAATTCGTCCGCCTAAGAAAGTTCCGGTTGTAAGTACAACAGAGCGAACAGGAATAATTCGTCCTCTTTCAGTAACAAGTCCAGTTACTTTCTGTCGCATTCCACTTTTTGCAGCATCTGTTTCACCGGCATGGCGGCTTTCACCAGGAATTGTTCCCTGTTCCGCAGAAGAGTCTGAATTTGGAGGAAGTGGAGTAGAAGAGGCTGTAGTCAAAATATCAATAACTGTATCCATTAAAGTATACAGGTTTGGAGTTGTTTCACAGGTTTTTCTTGCTAACTGAGAATAGGTAATTTTATCTGCCTGAGAACGAGGTGCCTGTACTGCAGGTCCGCGGCTTTTGTTCAGCATACGGAACTGAATCATAGAACGGTCAATGAGTTTTCCCATTTCACCGCCAAGGGCATCAATTTCACGGACAATGTTTCCTTTTGCAATACCACCAATAGATGGGTTACAGCTCATTCGTCCAATTGCATCAGGAGTTTGAGTAATAAGAACAGTTTTAAGTCCCATTCTGGCACTGGCAAGGGCTGCTTCTACGCCTGCGTGACCACCACCAACTACAGCAACATCATAATAATCATAAAATCCAGACATGTTTTCTATTATATATAATTGAGATTTGTTTTACAACGAAGACCAAATTTACTTATTTGCCATAAGGTCTTATTTCGTGGTATTATGAGAAGTTCGTTGAAAAAGAGTTATGAAAACCAGAAGATTTTTTAAATATTTTATTGTTTCTTTATTCTTATTTTTAACAACTTCTGCTATTGGAACCATCCTGCATTTATCCAGTGTAAAGCAACAGGTTCAGGCAAATAGAAGCCGTTATTATAACATAGTAGAAAATCAGGCTCATTTAATTGATAACATTATTGACAAGATTGTTATCCGCCTCAACTTTATTGAAAACCTTATTATTCTTAATGAGGGTGATATTTCATTTTTTGACGAAACAGCTCCAAGACTTTATAACCAGATTTACAACGAAATTGGACTTAAGCTCCGCAATTTTGCTCTTGCTCCCGATGGTGTTGTAACTGATGTTTATCCTTTGCAGTCTAACGAGGTTATGCTGGGTTTTGATTATAAGGATTTAAATCAGCCAGGAAATGATGATGCATATCTTGCTTATTCTCGTGGAAGAACTGTAGTAACAATTCCTTTTGAACTTTTGCAGGGGGGGGTAGGTGTAGCAATAAGAACTCCTGTTTATCTTAATCCTGAAGAAAAAGAAGGTTTATGGGGCTTAATTGCAGTTACTATGAATTTTGATGAGTTTATTAAAATTCTGGAATTAGACTATTTTGATACAATAAACGTAAAATATGAATTCTGTTATGCAGATAAATCTTCAAGAGCTGTTGTTATTACCAGTAATGCAGATAATCTTAAAAATCCTGTAAGTTATCCTGTAATGCAGAATAATCTTAATATGTTCCTGCGTATTGAACCAAAACAGGGATGGGATGACAGAACACAGACAGTTCTTTTTGAACTGCTGATTATTATTGGCTGTTTTTTCATCAGTGTTTTAATGTATAACAGTTTAAAAATCAAAGCTCTGAATGATGATTTGCACAAAATGGTTCAATACGATCCTCTGGCAAAATGTTATTCCCGTAGTTTCCTGACTTCAAGTATTGTCAATTCACAAAATGGAAAATGGATTGATGAAAGTAAAAAATACTCTCTGGGAATTATTGATATTGATGACTTTAAAAAAATTAATGATACTTACGGTCATGAATTTGGAGACAGGGTTATTGAATCAGTTTCTTATCTGTTGAAGAAAGTAGTTCTTGAAAAGAACAGCGGTTATATTGTTCGCTATGGTGGAGATGAATTCCTTCTTCTGCTTACCTGTATTAATAAAAATGAATTTGAGAGTATTTTGCAGGATTGTACAAGTTTAATTTCGGAAATTGCTTATGAAGAAGCTCCTGATTTTAATGTAGCTATTAGTATTGGTGGAGCTTTCCATGAAACTGATGAAAGTTATGATAAGCTTTTCAAGATTGCAGACCGTAATCTGTATATTTCAAAACAGAATGGAAAAAACAGATATACAATATAAATAAAAAAAGTTTAGGGGGAGTTATGAAATACGATGTTGTAATTATTGGTGCCGGTCCAGGCGGAATCTTTTCTGCTTATCAACTGGTAAAAAATAAGCCTTCACTGAAAATTGCAGTTTTTGAAGAAGGTTCTCCTCTTGAAAAACGTCATTGTCCTATTGATGGAAAAAAAGTTAAATCCTGTATTCGTTGTAAAACCTGTTCAATTATGAGTGGTTTTGGTGGTGCAGGGGCTTTTTCTGACGGTAAGTATAATATCACAAATGATTTTGGTGGAACTTTATACGAGCATATCGGTAAACAGAAAGCACTGGAATTAATGTATTATGTAGATGAAATTAATGTTACTCACGGTGGGCAGAACACTAAAATGTTTACTACTGCGGGAAGTCAGTTCAAAAAAATCTGTATGCAGAATAAGCTTTTCCTGCTGGATGCTTCTGTTCGTCATTTAGGAACTGATATAAATTATGTTGTTCTTGAAAACCTCTATGCAGAATTAAAAGATAAAGTAGATTTTTTCTTCAATACTCCTGTTACAAAAATTGAAGATTTAGAAAAAGGTGAATATCGCTATAAGGTTGATTACTCAGATACTTTTGCTGAATGTAAATATTGTATTGTTTCTGTTGGTCGCAGCGGAAGTAAATGGATGAGCAAGGTTTGTTCAGATTTGAAGATTCCAACCTTATCTGACCGTGTTGATCTTGGTGTGCGTGTAGAAATTCCTGCTGTAATTTTCTCTCACCTTACAAATGAATTGTACGAAAGTAAAATTGTTTACCGTACAGAAAAGTTTGAAGATAATGTCCGCACTTTCTGTATGAATCCTAACGGTATTGTTGTAAATGAAAATACAAATGGAATTATTACGGTAAATGGTCACAGCTTTGAAGATGAACATCTTAAAACCGAAAATACTAACTTTGCGCTGCTGGTTTCTCAGAAATTTACAGCACCTTTCAAAGATAGTAATGATTACGGTGAATCTATTGCCCGTCTTTCAAATATGCTGGGTGGTGGAGTTATTGTTCAGCGTTTTGGTGATTTGGAAAGAGGTCGTCGTACAAATGCAGAACGTCTTGAAAAAAGTCATGTTCGTCCAACCCTTGCTGCAACTCCCGGTGATTTAAGTCTTGTTTTACCAAAGCGAATCCTTGACGGTATTATTGAAATGATTCATGCTCTGGACAAAATTGCTCCAGGTACTGCAAATGATGATACTTTACTTTATGGTGTTGAAGTAAAATTCTACAATATGGAAGTAGAACTGGATGAAAATCTGGAAACTCAGCATAAAGGTTTGTATGTAATTGGTGACGGAAGTGGAGTTACCCATTCTCTTTCTCATGCCAGTGCCAGTGGAGTTTTTGTAGCAGATAAAATCTGTGAAAATCTCTAGCTTACTAAAACAAAATCTATGAGTTTAGCATAGCTGCCAGTTCTTTTGCGGAGCTGGCAATTTTTTTTGCTCCATGTTCTTTTAAAAACTCTGCACCACGAAAGCCCCATTCAACTCCAATAAAATCAAGGCCTGCATTGGTTCCTGTTAGATAGTCTACATCAGAATCTCCAATATAAACTGAATTTTCTGGTGTTGAATTTGTTGCAGCAAGAATTTCTTTTAAGCCGTCAGGAGCAGGTTTTGGTTCAAACCCTTCTTTAAATCCACAGACAATATCAAAAAGACCCGGAAAATATTTCTGGCATAACAGAACGGAAGCTTCATGTGCTTTATTTGAATTAACCGCAGTTTTTATTCCCTTTGAGCGGAGCATTTTCAGCAGGTCTTCAATTCCTTCATAAGGTTTTGTTTTTATTGAAGAATGTTCCTGATAATATGAAATAAAATCTGCAAGTATGATTTTATATTGTGGTTCTGGCACATCTTTCGGTAAGGCTCTCTGAATCAGCTTTGGAATTCCGTTTCCTACCATCCATTTTATTTCTTCTTTTGTATGTTCCGGATAATTGTATTTTTTGCAAATTGCATTTACCGAATCTGCTAAATCACTTAAAGTATCAAGAATTGTCCCGTCCAGATCAAAAATTGCCAGTTTGTATTTCATGCTTTTAATATAATAGAAAAAAACATTTATGAAAATATAAAATATTTGACTTTAGAACTTTGGAATATTATCCTTATAACAGAGAGTTATTAATTGGGAGAAAACTATGAAATTAAAGAACTTTTTTCTTGGTGCGGTTTTATTTATTGTCGGTTTATTGATGGCTATTGCTCCTGACAGTCTTTTTAAAATTATTATTGTTCTTATTGGTGCAACTATTGTTGTTTCAGGTGTTTATAACCTGATGTTCTACTATAAAATCAGTGATGATGTATGGTTTAAGAAAACTATGCTCATTAAAAGTCTTGTAGGTATTGGAATCGGGCTTCTTGCTGTAATCTGTCCGCTGGCAATTGTAAATGGTATAAAAACAGTTCTTACTGTAATGTGTTTTATTCTTTCTGTTTCTTCTTTGCTTTTTGCGGTTGGTTCCTTTGCATCTGCTTCAAAACTGGAAGATGCTGCTGCTAAAAAACGCTTTACTGTTGAAGGTCTTATTTACATTGCAATTGCAGTAATTCTTTTTATCTTCGGTTTTGGAAATCTTGGTACAAGAATTGTTCAGTTGCTGGGTATTATTGCGGCAATTGTAGGTGTAATTATGATTGTTCTTCAGGCTTTATTGATTAAGAAAAATGCTCCTGAAAAAGCAGAAGTAGTTTCTGTAGTTGATGAAGATACAGACAAGGTTGAATCAAAAACAAAGAAATCAGAAAAAAAGGAATCAAAAAAATCTGAAGAAGAGGATGAATAATAATTTGATTCTTTATTATTAGAGAAAAATATAATCTGTAAAATAAAGACGGGAGATTTTTCCCAGTGAAAGCTGACTGTTGATAAGTTCCAACAAGTCAGCTTTTATTTTTTCTTCAGAAAAACTGAGCAATTGTTCTTCTGTATACTGCAAAAAGTAATTTGTAATGATTCCTGTAATGAGTATTCTTTTGCGGGAAAGTTCTTCAAAGAAAACAGTATCTCCTTCCGGGTAAGTAAACCATGGTGTTACAACAAGAGGTGTTCCCATTTCGTCTTCAGCTTCTGGAGAGGCTGCAGTAATTGCACGGATTGTTCCAATTCCTGTGTAAGCGGCTACTGTTTCGTCTGATTTTTTATTAAGGTTACTGATTGTTTTTTCGGTTGGTAAAGGATCTGCATTTCTGTAGTTTTTACCTGGACTGATTTTTTTTGTAATTGCGGCAAAAATGGTGGTAAAAATTATTACACACAATATAGCCACAATAATCAGATAAAGAATCTGATTCAAAAGTGAGAGTTTTTTCCATCGGTTAATGATAGTATCAAAAAAATTATTATTTTCATTAAATTTCATTCAGTTTACCTAATCTAAATCAAAACTCGAGTTTTATTTATGCCTGAATATAAGGAGAAATCAGTGCCAGAAGTCGTCCTGTTGCCCTGGCAGAAATGTGAACTCCATCATCCAGCCATTCTTCGCTCTGTATACAGCCAGCTTTTCTAAGTTCTGTAATCAGAACACTGTTAGAAGCAGGAATAATGTAATCAGCAATTTCTCCGTAGAGAGTTTCATAAATCTTATCTTTCAGTTCAAGGAAACCAGTTTCTTCTTTTGCACTGACAAGTAATGAATCTGGGAAGCGTACTCTTAAACCTGCAAGTCTGGTTTTACTTTCTGTGTCACCTTCTTCTGCTTTATCAACCTTGTTCAAAAGAACAATTCTAGGATTTTCTGTTGCACCAATATCAGTAAGAACATCACAAACTGTTTCGTACTGCTGCAGTGCATTTTCATCAGAAGCATCAAGAACAATCAAAAGTAAATCTGCATAAACTGCTTCTTCCAGAGTTGATTTAAATGCATCAATAAGATGATGTGGAAGATTGCTTACAAATCCTACAGTATCAGTAAGAAGAACTCCGGCACTTTCATTTAAAGGCATTTTTCTTGTAAGTGGATCCAGTGTAGCAAACAGCTGATTTTCTACATAGGCTTCTGCCCCTGTAAGAGAATTCAAAAGGCTTGATTTTCCAGCATTTGTATAACCCACCAGAG
>JAKSTK010000009.1 GCA_024402615.1 Treponema sp. | reverse complement strand
GAACATTAGAACACTTCGCTACCTCGGTGGGTTAAAACAAAAGGGACAGAGTAAAACGAAAAATACATAGTTTTGTCCCCACAAAACTATGAGCGAAGTGACAGAAATGTTCTGTGCCACGAGAAATTAGAACACTTCGCTAAAAAGCCGCAAGTGGAGCAAAAAAAGCAACAACACCTGAAGGCTTACTACCAGTAGCAGTGCGAAGCACACACAACATTTTCAAACGAAGTTTGGCCTTCAGCAGTTGGGGCATTTTCGTACAAAAGGGACAGAGTAAAACAGAAATTCTAAAATCGCAAAATACATAGTTTTGCAAAACAAAACTATGAGCGAAGTGTCAAAAATGGTCTGTACCACAGAAACTAGAACACTTCGCTTCTCGGTGGGTTAAAACAAAAGGGACAGAGTAAATACACCGCGGTAAAAAAAGGCGCGAGTGGAACAAGAGCCGACACAACATCTGAAGGCTTACTACCAGTAGCAGTGCGAAGCACACACGGTATTCTCTGACGAAGTCTGGCCTTCAGCAGTTGGGGCGGATCTTGTGCAACGGAAGCCTTTTTTATCAGTAAGTATCAATTTACTATGTCCCTTTTGTTCAGTATGATAAAACCATGTTGAATCAGTTTTCCCGAACAGAATTACTTTTAGGCACAGAAGCCCTCCGTACAATCCAGAATTCCCGCGTTATTGTTTTTGGCGTTGGCGGTGTTGGCGGATATGTTGTTGAAGCACTTGTCCGCTCTGGTATTACTCATATCGACATTGTAGATAATGATACTGTCAGTCTTACAAACATCAACCGGCAGATAATTGCCACTCATTCTTCCATTGGTAAAGCAAAGGTAGAAGTAATGCGGGACCGTATTCTGGACATTAATCCAGATGCAAAAGTAACAATTCATCAGTGTTTTTATCTTCCGGAAAACAAAAATCAGTTCGATTTTACTCAGTACGATTATGTAATTGATGCGGTAGATACTGTTTCTGCAAAAATTGCCTTAATTCAGCAGGCTAAAGAGGCCGGAACAAAAATAATCAGCTGCATGGGTGCTGGAAACAAACTTGATCCTACAAAATTCCAGATTGCCGATATTTCAAAAACTTCTGTTTGTCCTTTGGCTCGGGTAATGCGTCAGGAATGTAAAAAACGCCACATAACTAAAGTTAAGGTTCTTTTTTCTACAGAAAAGCCGGTTCCTTCTCACATTACTGAAGAAAGCGAAAAAAAAGGCAACGGTCCCGCTCCCGGTTCCATTGCCTTTGTACCTTCCGTAGCAGGTTTAATCATTGCTGCAGAAGTTATAAAAGATTTATCCGCCAGATAATTATTTTTCGGCGATTGCTTCAATTTCCACTAAAGCACCTTTTGGTAAAGCCCCTACCTCCACACAACTGCGGGCAGGCTTAGACACAAAGTATTTTTCGTACACTGCATTAAATGCTGCAAAATCACTGATATTCTGCAGAAAACAGGTAGTTTTAATTACTTTATCCAATGAAGTTCCAGCAGCTTCCAGAACAGCAGCCACATTTTTGCAGGCCTGCTCTGTCTGTGCCGAAATATCTTCTGCTTCAATGTTTCCATTTGCAGGATTAATTGGAATCTGTCCAGAAGTATAAACAAGACTTCCAGTTATCATTCCCTGCGAATAAGGACCAATTGCAGCAGGTGCATTTTTAGTTTCAATTACTTTCATCTTTTTTTCTCTTGTAAGTCAAACTTACATTGATGTGTATCCACCATCAACTGGGAGGATTACACCTGTTACATAGCTTGATGCAGGAGATGCAAGGAAGATTGCAGCTGTATCAAGTTCACCTTCATTACCATAACGGCTAAGAGGAATCATTGTCTGTGCATTAGCCTGGAAGAAATCAGAATCCAAAGTTTCTTTTGTAAGTGGAGAATAGAAATATCCAGGACAAATTGCGTTTACATTGATGTTATATTTTCCCCATTCTGCAGCAAGACCGCGAGTCAGGTTTACAACACCACCTTTTGCAGCATGATAAGGAGAAGCTGGAGCAACTTTGTTTCCAACCATACCATACATAGAAGCAATATTAATAATTCTTCCGTATTTAGCAGGAATCATTGCTTTTTTAGCAACTGCACGAGCAACTTTGAATGTACCGCCAAGGTCAACATTCAATTCGCCGTTGAACTGCTCATCTGTAATATCTTCTGCAGGAGCAACTGCACCAGTTCCAGCATTGTTGATTACGATATCAATACGACCGAACTTTGCCATAACCTGATCAATTGTTGCGTTTACAACTTCTGTATTTGTAATATCACATGGAATTGCCAAAGTTTCTACTTTGTAAGTTTCAGCAATTTCCTTAGCAACTGCTTCAATCATTTCCTTACGACGAGCAAGTGCTACAATTTTTGCACCCTGATTAGCCAAAGCTTTAGCCATCTGTACACCAAGACCTGTTGAACAACCAGTTACGATTGCTACCTGACCTGTTAAATCAAAATAATTTTTCATTTTTTACTCCATTTTTTTTCTTATATAAATATTCTAATACTTTATTTCAAAAAGAATATACGAATTATCTACTATCCTTCTTTTTCTATAATCGCAAGTACTTCTTCTCTTGTAAGAGGTTTGTTTGCTACATATTTCAGGCGATTTTCTTCAATCTCTTCATAAGTCCAAAGTTTTCCCTTATTCATTCCAGGACAATCCTGTGCACATTCATTCCAGGTTTCTTTATCTTTTACCATCCAGGCCCAGAATGGATAAGTTGAACACTGAACAGGACGCGCTTCATAAGCAGTACAACCACTGTTCCACAAAATACAATCATAGTTCTTCTGTTCCAGAAGAGCCAGAACTGTTTCGCCGTAATAATAATCAGCCCAGCGGCAATACTTTGAGACAAATTCTTTTACACTCATTTTGTGAAAATCACACAAAGCACGCAAATCTCTTTCTGAAAGATAAACGAATCCCGGAGAGTGTCCGCAGCAAAATGAACATCTCTGGCAGGAAAAGTTCAAACCGTCTTTGTAAAATATTTCTGATTTTTCTTCGCTCATTATTTTGAATAACCCATTGCAACAATTGTAAAGCCTTTTGCTTCATCGCCTGCTGCCATTTTAATTTCTACTTTGTGATTTGCTGCTGTTGCTTCATCAATAATTACAACAGGAACACAATTATTCCATCCACCAGCCGGACCACCATCGTAAGTTGCCTTCAAAGCACCATCAACATAAACTTCTGCCTTACCAAACTTATTTGTAAGCCAGCTGCCCTGTTCCTTGTAAGTAAGAATCAGTGCCTTACAGTTAATATTCATTACAAAACTTTCAGCACCAGTTTCGTGAGACCAGTTCTGTGGGAAATTTGCCTTATTTGTTTTCTTGATTGACTGAGTTGCTTTATCAGTTGCAGAAAAACTTCCTGCAGCAATTTTCACATTTGAATCATCACCAAGAATACGAGTGAAATTTGTGAATGGTTTTTCCATACACCAGTTTTCTGGCACAGCTACAGGCTCTTCATCTTCAGTTGTAACAGCTTTTGCAATCATATTCATAATACAATCGGCCTGGAATTCGTGACCTTCTTTTGTTGGATGAACACTGTCTGTGTAATATTTATTCTGTGGGAAATCACCGGCAGAAATTGCCATTTTTACAGGAATCAAAACATTTACCTGTGGAATGCCGTAATGTTCAGCAACTTTCATCTTTTGTGCGGCAGAGTTTCCGTAAGTTGCAGCAGAATAAAGAGCGATTACTGCACAATCCTCGTTAGCGAGCAAGGCATTGCGTACAAGAGCCTCAAATGCACGAGTTGATGATGAATCACCACCGTTATCATTTACGGCAAATTCAATAATTAAAAGATCAGGATTATGACCAAGCACCTGAACAACATCACTTTCGTAACGAATAAGACCAAGCTGTGAAGGAGTTCCACTTAATCCGGCTCCATCAAAGTAAACATTTTTTCCGCCATCAGTACAGTAAGCAGCCTTCAGTTTTTTTGTGAACTGATAAGCATAACCATCCTTAAAATTAGCAGGACCAGCACCTTCCGTAACGGAACCACCTAACGCGGCAATGTAAACAGGCTCCCCGTTATTAAGCTTTTCAATAACCTTTTTCATTCTCAATGTATTTCCAACAGAAACAAGAGATTTATCCAGCAAGTCCTGATAACGGTCATCACTAATATTATATTGATTTGTAGAAACAGGAGCAGGAGCTTCTTCTACCACAACTTCTGCTATTGCAGCCTTTTCTTCTGTTTTTGATGTTTCAGCGGTATTTGAATCTTTTGATGCACAACCAACTGTCAAAGTTAAAACTGCCAGTAAAGCAGTAGTTCCTATTATTTTTTTCATTATTTCCTCCTGATTTGCAATTTAAGGTCTAATACAAAAAACTAGTTTGCAAAACCAATTGCAAGAATCGTAAATTTTTTATTTTCGCTGCCCGCAGCCATTTTTACGGTCAGTTTATGTTCTGTAGATTTTTCTTCATCAAGAATCAATTTTGCAGCACAATCGTTCCAGGCCCCTTCCGTATGACCTTTAATTGTCTGGGTAAGTTTTCCATCAATATAGATTTCTGCATCACCAAAATCTTCTGCAGAGGCATTTTTATGCACAAAAATAATAGCCTTACAGTACATGGTAATTTCAAAAGGTTCATTTCCTTCAACATGGTGCCAGTTATCCGGAAATTCCAATCCGCCTTTTTTAATTGACTGTACAACTTCGTCTTTTTTACAGAAAGAACCAGAATCAAATTCAGAATTACCATCAGAAGTTAAAACAAAAGGGACAGAGTAATTTGTTGAGTAATTTGTTCCAGAGTAAATTGTTTTAATTTCAGCAAAGGCTTTTTCGTTCTTAAATCCGACAGGAATTTCAAAAGGTCTGTCCCCGTCTGCTTCATTACATTTTTCCAGCAGCTTCATCATACAGTCCACCATAAAAGTGTGACCTGCTGCTGTAGGATGAACATAATCAGAATAAAAAATATTTGAATCTTTTTCAGAATTAATTCCAGAAAATGCAAGAGCATCGCTCATACTGATTTCCGGAATATTGTAGAACTGAGCGACAGGACTCATATTTGCCTGCTGATTTCCGTAAGTTGCTGCCGCATAGATTGCAATTACTGCAGTGCCGTGGCTCAAAGCATAACGGATCATATATTCAAATCCACGGGTAGTTGTACACTCAAGATAATCATTTACAGAAAATTCAATGAACAGTAAATCCGGATGTGTGCCAAGAACCTCAACAACATCCTTTTCGTAGCGAACTGCACCAAGAGCAGAAGGACTTCCACTTAATGCGGCATTATCAAAAATCACATTTTCAGGTACTTTTGCATACTTTTCTTTTATTGTTTCAAAAAATCTGTATGCATAACCAAGCTGAAAAAGTTCGTTGCCTTTATCGTCTTTTGGACCAGCCCCTTCCGTAACAGAACCACCAATTGCGGCAATTGTCACCTTTTCTCCGGCAGTGAGCTTAGAAATAACTTTTTTAATCAAAAAGTAATTTCCCTTATTCAGAAGCGATTTTTCTACACTTTCGGCGTATTTTTCTTCTGAAATTCCTAATTTTTCTGCAGTTTCTTTATACATTTTCAATAAAATCCGTTTAGCAGGAAATTGTTATTTCTGGATAATTCCACGCATTTCAGCAAGATTTTTGTAGCCCTTACGCTTCATAAATGCTGCAAGACCATCAATAATTTCTACCATTGCCAGAGGATTTGCAAAAGTTGCAGATCCAACCTGAACAGCAGATGCACCAGCCATAATAAATTCAACAGCATCGCTCCAGGTTGCAATACCACCAATTGCCATAACAGGAACTCTTTCGTTTTCTGGCAAAGTATTGATTGCTTCTACCAGTTCATAAACAAGGCGAACAGCAATAGGTCTAACGGCAGGACCACCAACACCAGCTTTAAGATTTTCAAATACTGGAACTCCCCGTTCAATATCAATTGCAATACCCTGGAAAGAATTACACAAACTGATTCCGTCTGCGCCGGCTTTAATACAAGCAAGAGCAACTTTGTTCAATTCCAGAGACTGAGGAGTAAGTTTTACAATTAAAGGCTTTTTAGTTACAGCGCGAACAGCAGCCACAACCTGTTCAGCGGCAGAACAAGTCATACCCCAGGCAGCACCACCAGCTTTTACATTTGGACAGCTGATATTTAATTCAATCATTGGAACATTTGTAGCATCCAGAAGTTTTGCACCTTCTACATAAGTTTCCATGGTGCTTCCACTTAAGTTAGCAATTGCTACAGCATCAAACTGCATCATTTCTGGAAGTTCGTGTTCAATAAAATGCGAAATACCAGGATTATTCAAACCAATAGAGTTCATAACTCCCGAAGGAATTTCCCAGACACGAATACCATTATTTCCCTGGCGAGGTTCAAGAGTAAGTCCCTTAGAAGAAATACCGCCAAGACGATTTACATCAAATACAGAATTATATTCCACACCAAAACCAAAAGTTCCGGAACAGCCAATTACAGGATTATTAAAATGAACACCAGCAATATCTACAGAAAGATCTGGTTCACCAGCTAAAGGTTCGCGGCGAGGCTGAACTTTAATGCCGGCAACAGAATCAGCAGGTTTTTCCAGAGTAAGAATACGGCTGTCAAAAACAGGACCATCTTTACAGCAGCGTTTTTTACCTTCAGTAGTATCAATTGTACAGCCAAGACAAACTCCAACACCACAGGCCATGCGGGCTTCCATACTGAGCCAGCACTGAATTCCCGCCTTTTCTGCAATCTGTTTTACATAAGCAAGCATAGGAGCCGGACCACAGGCATAAACAGCAGAATAATTTCCGTCTGCAAGAGCCTGTTCTGTAAGTGCAACCGGCAGCATACCGTGAACACCCACCGAACCATCATCAGTTGTAATTACCAGTTTGTCAGCCTTTAAGTATTCAAGACCATAAGAACCAGATTTGAACGAAGCATAAAAGTCATAAGATTTTTCTTCCAGAGTTTCAGCAAAACCGGCAACAGGAGCAACCCCAATACCTCCGCCAACAATCAAAACTTTTTTACCTTTTTCTGGAGCAGCAAATTTATTACCACAAGGACCAAGCAGCTTTACAGCATCGTCTTTACGCAAAGAACAAAGCTCCTTTGTTCCTTCCCCTTTCAAAAGAATTAAAAAAGAAACTTCATTTAACCCGTTTCCAAGATTTTCTACATGAAAAACACTAATAGGACGACTCAAAAATAGATTACTGCGAACCGGATGAAGCATAAAAAACTGGCCGGCAGCAGGAAGCTGAGCAGTTAAAATTTTTAAAAGATAAACACTTCCATCAGGAACAGCACCCACTACTTTTTTGCATTCAGAAACATTTCCCTGCGCATAAGTTGGATAAGGAATTCCCTGACAATCATTAAACATATAAGCCTCCTAAGGTTCTTATATAATAAAGAATTCATGAAGTCTTTACAAATTTAAAAACAAAAGGGACAGAGTAAATTGTTAGAATATTTTGTTAAATAAAAAAGAGGGAGAAGTCTCTCCCTCGCTGCAAACAACAAGTTGTTTTCCGCTACCCACTCTGCGGGGGACAGACCCCCGCAACGCCCCCGGTTACCACTTGTTGAGTTCTTTATCCATCCACTGGTAGCGGGCCATACACCAGTTGTAAAGATATGAAATTTCATCTTCATAAGTTTTGCGGCTTTTATAACCAGAAGGACCATTCCACGATTCTTGACCAAGACGAGGTAAATGTTCTTCATTTTCTGGAATATAATCTGCAATGTTATTGGCATATTCCAGAATCTGCTGATTAATTGCATTTTTAAGATACAACTTACGGTCATTCCAGCGGGCTTTTACCGCTTTTTTGAAAGCACTGGATTCCATCAAACGGTTAATCCACCAGCTCTGAACCTGATACATATTATTCACTTCAGAATACAAAGCGTTTTCATCACAGCCTTTTCTTCCGCCATAAATATAAAAACCTGTAGGATCATCAACAGTTGTGCCGCCAAAATCAGAATCATACCAGTGATTAAAATTTCCAAGACTAAGATCAAAGTCCCAGTTTGGTCCCATGTAAAGTAAGCCTGTTGCAGGGTTATAAGTAACTGGTACCGATTTCTGGAAGTTTGCATCGGAATTCTTACCAAATTCATTTACTAAATACCAGTCAATAAAAGAAAGTGCATCAATATAGTCTGTGTATTTTGTTTTAAAGTCAGAAGAATAAAGCATTTTTTCAAACGCATCTATTTTTGATTTTGCATACTTACCGTATTCTTCACATTTTTGTTCCGAATATTTTCCCCAGTCACCAAAGTCTGGTTCTTTTAAGGTCATAGGAATACATTTTTCTGAAGAGTAGAAGTAGATTCTTTCTGCAGCACCACCGTCTACGCCAACATCTGTTTTGTAGTTATAACGGTTTAACTTTCCACTCCAGTTAATGGCAGTATCAATTTCGACCATAAAGCCGGCGTCTTCAATATTTACCTTTCCGTCATGATTTACATCTGAAAATTCAGGATCATTGTCTGCAAAATCTTCAAGACTCTGAACATTTACTCTGTTTTTGGCAATTTTATTACATTCACCTAAATCATAAGTTCCGTAATAGTTACCATTAATGTAAACATTTACAGGTTTAAAGCTTGCATTCCAGTAAGAATTAAATACATTGTTGCCCATATAACCTGCAAATTCTGTACGGATTAATGAACGGTCAAAATAGTTAGCCATTAAAACCCAGCGTTTACTTTTTGGCATTCCAAGAACTTTCTGTTTTTCTTCAAACTTTACAGAGAATGGAGTTTTTGAAGTCCATTTTGTAGAGTTTCCTCTATCTTTTAGAGAGCAGGCTGCATTATCTAGTAACACAGTGCCATTTTCGTCTGTAATGGTCATTGTGGCTGACTTCCAGCTGTCACCAAAATGGTAAGTTGGATAATTTATATATCCATTTGAAGAAGTAATATCTACACGAGGAATTTTCTTACCGCCGGTAAGTGTTATTCTTGCATCCTGGGGAAAATTTGCATTGTAAATAATGCTTGAAATAACAGGACATGCATAATTAATTTCTTTTTTAGAAACATAATCATACATAGAAAAATTATAATTTAATGAAATACCAACTTTAGTCTGATTAGTCAAAAAATTTGTTCTGTCATTTATGTAAAGTCTTGATTTTTCAAGTTCGTAACTCACTTCGTAACAAGTATCAACTCCAGTAGCCCATAAAGCACCATTAAAAACCGGACCAGAGAAATATTTTTGAGACATATTCATTTCAGGATAAACGAAGGTTAATCCTGTAAAAGCAATATATTTGTTTTTTGCTGAATATTTATAATAATTGTAATTAACATAATTATTACCATATCCACCGATAGCAGTTACTACAACTTCTGCAGATTCTCCCCAATTAGTCCAATTTGTTTCTTGTTTCTCAATATATACTCTGTATGTTTCACCCTTTTTAACGAATGGATACAAAAAAGTATTAGTATATTGGTCAAGGTTATCTATTCTTGCATTTTCCTGCCCGTTTGATACTTGAAAAACATGAATATTATTATGTTCCCAAGAATTTGGATGATTTTTCTTGATTAATAATCCTTCTTTTGTTGGCGTGATAGATAAAATTCCATCTGAAGAATAAACGGTTTCTCCATCTGGCAAAGAATTATCAATTTTTTCATTTTCGATTTTTATTGTTGGATCTGGATTATCCCCCGAATCAACATTTGTCTTACATCCCGCAATAATTAAAACTGCAGCAGCAATAAATAAAACTGAAAGTGATTTTTTCATAAAGGTCTCCGTTTGTGTTTTTGCGTTAGCGCTGGGAGCTACGCGAAGCGGCCACTGCCGGAAACGGTGGTTCGGTTATTGTAAATTTGGAGAGAGAGGTTAAACCACCGTTTACAAGGGGCTGACCGTAGGGAATAGCGGACATAGCGACCCCGACAGACTTTAAGGCTGGCGGAGTAACGCCCGTTAGAAATTATAAGGCCTTAACTGCATTAAGCAAGTCATTTTTACTGAAGAGTGCATTACGGGCTGCGGCATCGGCAATATCAGCCATTGTAAGAGTTCCGGCAGCCATTTTGTCGGCAAGGGCAGGATCTTTTTTCCATGCACAAAGGATTCCGCGGCTTGAGTTAACTGTACCACCGGCTTTATCAAGCAAAGTAGCAGCAATTCGGGCAGCTCCACCCTGAGCACCGTAACCAGGGATGAGGAAGAAAGTTTCTGGATATTTATCGCGGAGATAACGGGCATCGGCTTCCTGTGTAGCACCAACTACCGCTCCAAAAATTCCACAAGTCTGATCAGCATAATCTTCTTTGAACTGGTCACCAATGCGGGCAATTTCATCACCAACATGTTCCAGCAAAAGACCGCCAGATTTTAATTCCTGATGTTCAATATCAACCATACCAGGATTTGAAGTGCAAAGAAGAACAAAGGCACCTTTTCCACCGTCGGCAGGTTTAGAATACTTTGTAAAAGGAACTAATGTATCAAAACCCATGTAAGGATTGATTGTAATAATATCTGTTTCAAAATCGCCCTTGAAGTGAGCTTTTGCATAAGCATCGGAAGTAGCACCAATATCGCCGCGTTTAATATCAGAAATTGCAATTAATCCAGCCTTTTTTACTGCTTTCAAAGTTTCTGCATAAACTTTCATTCCTTCCAGACCCATTGCTTCATAATAAGCAATCTGAACCTTACAACTGCAGGCAGATTTATCGGCTGCAACTCTGTTGATAATTTCGTTATTGTAAGCCAGAACTGCCTGAGCAGGTGAATCGTACTGTTTCAAAATATTTTCTGGGATATAAGATGGATCTGTGTCCAAACCAACGCATAAAGGACCATTTTTCTGAGCCAGTTCCTGAAGGAGCTGCATATTGTGTTTTGTGTTCATAAGGTAAATATATCAAACAAAAGGGACAGAGTAAATTGGAATTGGCTGATAAAAAAAGCTTCCGTTGCGCAAAAAACACCCCAACTGCTGAAGGCCAAACTTCGTTTGTGAATTCCGTGTGTGCTTCGCACTGCTATTGGTAGTAAGCCTTCAGATGTTGTTGCGTTTTTTGCTCCACTCGCGCCTTTTTTTACAACCGTGATTTACTCTGTCCCTTTTGTTTTATTTTATTCGTCCAATGTAGAAGGAATTGCTACTGTTTCCCAATCTTCGTGGGATTTTTTCTCCCAATATAAGAACGAAATCCAGAAACTGCCACCAGTTTTACTGTCATAGAATTTTTGAGTGTTCTCATCTCTAATTCCACCCCAGAGGTCTGTATCCTTTGAATGAGCAGTACTTGTAAAATCGATATAATTATCAACATTCAGTTTCCCACCTTCTTCAATAACAATTGTTGCACTAGCTACCTCAATATTATTAAGGTCCCATGTGCCAGACCCACCTTTGATAGTTAAACAACCACCGTCTTTAATTACATAATCTTCTGAATCACACAAATTATAATGTATGATTGCATCCCAATTTACATTACTTGTAATAGGAACATTTTCAACATTAAGTGTTTCTTTATTTCTTGAATATATATTGGTGTTATCTAAAGAAAAATTAAATGGAATTGATAAACCCCAGACATTATTTTTAAAACTTGAATTTGAAACGCTGTTTGTTTCAGCATCATAAGGAGCAGCGGTCTTACCATATCTAACTGCATATGTACCACCATTTTCCTCGATAATACATTTTTCAATTCTAGCCTTTCCGCCGTTTTCAATTAAAATTGCAGAAGTATCATTCTTTCCAGAATTTTTAATTTCACAATTTGTAAAGGTTGCAGACCCACCATTAATCCACATACCCTGCCAGTCATTTGCAGCAGCATCTGGTTCATCATCTGGTAAATCAAATACAAATTTATACTGTCTATAGGAATAAAAAGATGCATCTTTTGCATTAATAGAAGCACCCTCTGCTACAATAAGTCTTCCTTCAGGACCAAAACAAATTTTTATTGGATGATATTCAGCCTTATTTCCTGTAATATTTAAAACAGCACCTTTTTTTACTGTAATTACAGTATTTATATAATACAATGTGATTTCATCAGAAAAATCCCAGGTAGTATTTTTAGAAATATTATTACCACTTACTTCGTAATAATAACTTTTTTGTTCTAAAGTAACTTCTGTTGTTCCAGAACTTCCGCCACTACCACCAGAACCACCACCATTTGCAGGTGTACAACTTACCATCAAAGCAGCCATTACAGCGAATGCTGCCAATCCTTTTAATAAACTTTTTTTCATACAAGCTCCTCACTTTTTTTGTTACAAAAAGTATATATATATATATATATGCTGTATAGTTTTAAACCCCGCAGTTTTCAATTGTTAAGGAAAATCACCTACTAATAGTAATTCGGAATGCGGAATTAGGAATTAGAAAAATCCGCAGAGTGCGTTGAGTTTCACAGAGATTTTTTTTGCCACGTACAAAAGGGACAGAGTAAATTGATACAAACAAAAGGGACAGAGTAAATTGGAATTGGCTGATAAAAAAAGCTTCCGTTGCACAAAAAACACCCCAACTGCTGAAGGCCAAACTTCGTTTGTGAATTCTGTGTGTGCTTCGCACTACTACGGGTTGTAAGCCTTCAGGTGTTGTGGCGGCTCTTGTTTCACTCGCGGCTTTTTAGCGAAGTGTTCTAATTTCTCGTGGCACAGAACATTTCTGTCACTTCGCTCATAGTTTTGTTTTGCAAAACTATGTATTTTTCGTTTTACTCTGTCCCTTTTGTTTTAACCTGACGGGGGAAGCGGATTGTGATGTATTTACTCTGTCCCTTTTGTTTCTTTTTCTTTTTTTTGCTATACTTACATCATAATTCACTGAATCGAGGTCCTTATGCTTTTTGAATCTGAACTTTCAAAAAAGACAATTTTTTCTTTTGAGATTTTCCCTCCAAAAAAGAACATGCCAATTGATACAATTTTTAATACATTGGATGAACTTAAGGATCTTAAGCCAGATTTTATTTCTGTAACTTTTGGGGCCGGCGGAAGCGAAAACTGCGATAATGCCCTTGCCATTGCAAGCCGTATTAAAAATGAATGTAATGTTGAATCGGTAATTCACATGCCTGCAATCAATATGACTAAGGCTGATGCTCTTTACTGTCTGGAACAGTTCCAGAAGGCCGGAATTGAAAATATTCTCGCCCTTCGCGGCGACCGTGTTGAAGGCAAAGAACCTTGCAACGATTTTCCACATGCCAGTGATTTAATTTCTTTTATCCGTGATTTTGATTCTAATCGCACCGACGGAAAATACTTCAAGATTTTTGGTGCCTGCTATCCTGAACTTCATCCACAGTCACCTTCTGTTTTCGATGACATTGATAACCTTAAAAAGAAAGTTGATGCAGGTGCTTCTCATTTGCTTTCTCAGCTTTTCTTTGATAATGAAAAATTCTACCGTTTTCAGGAACGCTGCCAGATTCGTGGAATAGATGTTCCAATTGAAGCAGGAATTATGCCTGCTACAAACAAAAAATCTATTGAACGAATGGTAAGTATGACTAACGCCCAGCTTCCAAAAAAATTCACCGACATGATGGAACGTTACGGCGATCATCCAGAAGCAATCCGTGATGCAGGAATTGCTTATGCTATTGACCAGATTATTGACCTTGTAACTCACGGTGTTCAGGGAATCCACCTTTATACAATGAACAACCCTCATGTTGCCCGCAAAATTTACGAAGCAACAAAAAGTCTGTTCGATGTTTCTCCAATTATCACTCGTTGACAAAAAACATGACCTGTACTAAAGTGTGTATATTCAATATACACACTTACGGAGGAGTCATGTTCTCATTCAAAATTGAAAATCTTACAAAAACTTATCCTTCCTTCAAGTTGGATAATGTCAGCTTCTCATTGGAACCCGGCTATATTATGGGTTTTATTGGCCGTAATGGTGCAGGAAAAACTACAACATTAAAATCTATGCTTAAGTTTGTACATCCTGATTGCGGTTCTGTAGAAATTAATGGTTTTGATATCAATAAAAACGAATTTGATGTAAAAAAGAGTATCGGATTTGTTTCTGGTCTGGACGGCTTTTACACTTCAAAGAAAATCAAAGCCGTTACCGATGTTACAAAAAAATTCTTTCCAAACTGGAATGACCAGCTCTATCACGAATTGCTGGAAAAATTCAATCTGGACGAAAACAAACTCATTAAATCGCTTTCTGCCGGTATGAAAGTTAAATATCAGATTGCTCTTGCCATGAGTCATGATGCAAAACTTCTGATTCTTGATGAACCAACTTCCGGTCTGGATCCTGTTTCCCGCGATGAACTTGTTATCCTCTTTCAGGATTATGTTGCAGACGGAGAGCATTCTATTCTGTTTTCTACTCATGTAACTTCCGACTTAGACAAATGTGCCGATTACATCACCTACATTAAAAAAGGAAAAATCATCGAAAGCAGCGATATTGTAAGCTACAAAGAAAAATATCTTTTAGTTTCCGGAAAAAATGAAGATTTAAACGAAGAATTAAAATCAAAAATTATCGGATTCCATAAACACAACTTTGGTTTTGAAGGAATGATTCTTTCTGCAGATAAAGATTCCTTTGCAAACTGTGAAATTACAAAACCAAATCTTGAAGAAATCATGGTTCACTGTGAACGCTAAAAGGAGAAATTTTTATGAAAAACTTTTTGAATAAAGAAATTAAACTTTGTCTTGCACCTATCAATTACATTTATCTCTCTTTTGCTTTAATGACTTTTATTCCCGGATATCCTCGTTATGTTGGTTTCTTTTTCAGTTTTGTAAGCTTACTTCACTTGTTCAGCAATGCTATGCTTAATAAAGATCTGGAATATTCAATGATTCTTCCAATCACAAAAAAAGACATTGTAAAATCCCGCTGTCTGTTGATTGCAGTTTATCAGGTGATTTTTACACTTCTTTCAGTTCCTTTTGCACTGCTGTTTTATATCGTAATGCCTTCAGGAAACGTAGCCGGAATTGATGCCAATGTTGCTTTTTACGGAATTGTTTTAATTCTTATGGCAATTTGTGACTTTGTATTCTTAACTTCTTTCTACAAAAAGGCCACAAAACCTGGTATTCCATTCCTAATCACTTCTATTGTTTTCTGGGTTTTGTACATAATTTGTGAATTCCCAATCTGGACTAAAGATGTATTTAATATTCCATTCTTCCTTATGTTAGACAGTACAGATGCCGCAAGTCAAATCAGACAGCTTCCAATTCTTGCCGCTGGTATTTTGATTTTTATTTTTGGATGGATTCTTACTTACAAAGTTTCAGCAAAACGTTTTGAAAAAGTAGACTTGTAGAATTTCAATGGATATAGTGATTAATCAGACTTCAGAAATTCCAATTTACTCACAAATTTACTCCCAAATCAGCAGTCAGATTATTTCCGGCACCCTCCCGCCGGGAACTAAACTACCCGGAATCCGCCAGATTTCCAATGAACTGCGCATTTCCGTAATTCCGGTAAAAATGGCCTGGGAAGAATTAGACAAAAACGGTTTTATTAAAACTATTACAGGCAGCGGAACTTTTGTGAATCAACTGGAAAATCACGAGCTTCAGGAAAAACAATCCCAAAAAGCACAGGAATTAATTAAAAAACTCTGCAAAGAAGCAAAAGAATCTGGAATTTCTGCAGAACAGCTTATCGAATTAATCAAAGCAAATTACTAATCAACAGATGGTCAAACAAAAGGGACAGAGTAAACTGTTTATTCTAAACAGTTTACTCTGTCCCTTTTGTTTTAACCACGGCGGTTTTTCATTCCACCCGCTGTTAAACAAAAAAACCGTTGAACTCTTGTTCAACGGTTTTTTTCATTTCAGACTAAAATCTATTTTAAGATAATGTCAAAACAGATGTAAGCATTTCCTGGAATTACTCCTGGATATCCGCGGCTACCGTAAGCCAATTCTGGAGGCAATACGATATGACGGCGCTCACCCTGAGTCATATCCTGTACCATCTGATCAAAACCAGGAATCATCTGACCTGCACCAGTTTTGAATTCAAGTGGTTCATGTCCCTGTGGGTGGAAACCTTCAGAAGCATCAAAAATAGAACCGTCAACGAGGTATCCCTGGTAATCAACTTTTACAGTCTTTCCAGCACCGCATTTTTTACCGTTTCCTGCTTTTTCAATTTTGTAGTAAATACCGTTAGATGTTTTTTCACATCCTTCGATTACTGCAGCCATTTTTTTTGCTTCTCTTTCTTCATTTGCTTTTTTAGCAGCTTTTCTTGCGTTATCAAAATCTTTCTGTGTACAAGAGAATGCTTTTGCATCAGCACCGTTGCGAACAATCTTCAAAGAAATGATTTTATCATTCTGTGCAACTGCATTTACAACTTTCTGGCTTTCTGCATCTACAACCTGACCAAAAATTGTGTGTTTATGATTCAACCAGTCTGTTGGAACATGTGTAATAAAGAACTGTGAACCATTTGTGTTAGCACCTGAGTTTGCCATTGCCAATTTACCAGGTTTATCAAAAATCAATTCATCAACAAATTCATCTTCGAATTTATAACCAGGACCACCAGTACCATTTCCAAGTGGATCACCACCCTGAATCATAAAGTCAGCAATTACACGGTGGAATTTCAAACCATCATAGAAAGGTTTTCCCTTAGCAGCATCCAATGTACCTTCAGCAAGACCTACAAAGTTCATTACTGTCATTGGTGTCTGTTTGTAGAACAATTCCAATGCGATTTCGCCTTTTTCTGTTGTAAGAATAGCGAACAAACCATCTTTTCCTTCAATAGCGCTCATAGCTTTACTCCTTGGAGCACAAGAAACACTACTCAAAAAAGTAGCGCAAATCATACATCCAATAAAAAATTTTTTGATATTTATTGTTTTCATTTCAAATCCCCCGATTCAAAATTAAAATTACCTTATCAAAATTGCAGCTTAAAACTGTCTGATAAACCACTTGTAAACTGCATCCATTCGAGAGTTCAAAGAATCTTTTACTTTATTCTTCATACCCGGAAATTTAACACAATTTGCATCAGTTGCAAGGTAAAGCAGAAGATAATCTCCACAATCTGTAACACTAATATGTATCTTCAGATTAGAAGGTTCTATTGCTTTAATAAAACTAAGTCCCATTGTACTCTGATTTTCAAAAACCACATAAAGTGAATTTTCGCTTTCACAGTAATTAAGACGATAAACAGTTTCGCCAAAACTGGCATCATTTTGCAGACAGTACAAAGTAAGTCCATCCGAACTTCCGTCAGTTTTATCACTTACAGCTTTTTTATCACTTACACTGTTGATTGTGTAAGCTCTATCATACAAAACTTTTTCTTTTTTGTGGGTAGTTGAATAATACTTCATCCCCTGCATTTTAGAAAAAGAACGGACAACTTTAGAAACATCACTTATTTCAATTGTGTCCTTACTTGAGTTACTGCTCTTTAAAAGATCAGCTTTACTCAAATAAAAAAGGCTTTCATACATAAACGGAAAGCCATCTGAACTCTTAGTAACAATATTTCTGTTTAGTTCGGCTTCATATTCATTTTTTACAGCCAGCTCAAAATTAGATCTGGCTGCATCATGGATAATCTTTACCTCACCATTTTTGATTAATTCCTCGTAATACTTTGGATTAACCAGAGATTTTACATCTGCGGTCTGAGCACTCAAAACTGAAGCAACAGCTGCAAATGTAAAACCTAAAAAAATCTGTTTAAGATTTCCCTTCATTAATTTCCTCTAGCGAATTCCTTTATATAAAACTCTTACCTGTTTATATAAACCATCGCCTTCAGATTTGGTTTCAACTTCTGGAATATCATTTAATGTTGTGTGAATAAGTCTTCTTTCAAATGGATTCATTGGTTCAAGAAGAATTGAATTGTGGCTTGAACGAACTTTATCTGCAGTTGTATAAGCAAGACGAACTAATGATTCTTCGCGGCGGATTCTGTAATTTTCTGTATCAAGAATTACGCGAACTTCTTCGTGTCCAAGACGACCAGCATAAATGTTAGCCAAAAGCTGGAGAGCATCAAGATTCTTTCCTTTACGACCAATAAGGATTGAAGAATGTGAAGATTCAAGTTTAATTCCGAGTTTCTTTTCTTCGCGGTAAGAAACTTCAACTTTAATATCGTAACCCATCTTTTCTACAACAGAAGTAATGAATTCAATAAGTTTCTGTTCAAATTCACCCTGTGGAAGTGGATCTGCAACAATTCTAGTATAATTTTCAGAACCTTTAGCTTCAAAAGAAGAAGAACTTTTATCATCCAAAGTATGAATTCTAATCTTTACATAACCTTTTTTGAAAAGTGAGTTTTTCTGAGTTTCAAGAATTTCTACATCAAACTGATCTCTTTCAAGATTTAAATCTGCAGCAGCAATTTCAATTGCTTCTTTTTCAGTTTTACCTTCGTATTCTCTAGTCATTTTAATCTATACCTCTTAGTTTAATTTTTCCAAAATTATTTCTTAGACTTTTTTGCTTTTGGAGGAAGAACCTTTTTCTGTTCAGGCTTTTCCAATCCCATCTGAATCTTCTTGGCTTTCATCATTCTGTTGATAATAAGCTGCTGTCCCATCTGGAAAACGTTACTTGTAATCCAGTACAAGAGCAATCCGGCTGGAGCACTGTAGAACAGGAAGAAGAACAATACTGGTAAACCGTAAGTCATAAACTTCATAGAAGCATTATTCTGACCTGCTGTAGATCCACCATTCTGAGTTACAACAGAGAACAAAATCTGAGTTATAACATAAATTATTGGAAGAATTCTTAAGTCGTTTCCAATAATGAAGCTGATAACAGGAATGTCTTTTTCCCATCTCAATACACTATCACCAACTGACAAATCTGGAATCCAACCAGGAATAAACATAGCACCACGGAATTCAAAGTAGTTATTGAACAAGCTGTACATTGCATAAAGAATAAGGAATGTGAATATCATTGGGAGACATCCACTAGCAGGGTTATATCCTGCTTCCTGATAAATCTTTGACATTTCCTGCTGCTGTTTCTGCTGATCGTCTTTATATTTTGCCTGAACAGCCTGAATTTTTGGCTGAAGTTCCTGCATTTTCAAAGTACTCATTGACTGTTTCTTTGAAAGTGGGAACATCAACATTTTCAAAATGATTGTAAGAACAATAATACAGAGACCCCAGTTAGGAATTACAATATGCATATATTCCAATGCTTTTCTTAAAAGGAATTCCAGCCAGCTAAGCCAGCTTGTCTGTAAACTTTCTGTAAGTCTGTGACCACCGAAGTTCCAGCCATTTTTGTCTGCAATATTGTAAATCTTAAGAGCAGATTCACTTCTTGGACCAAAGTACATGTAGTATGTATCTTCGATTGTTGAACCTGTAAAGCTGCGGCGTTCAAACAATGCCTGAGCATTTGAATAATCATTTACAACTTTTGAAGAATAGTATGAAGTTCTCCAGATTGATGGATCTGAAGGAATAACCAGCTGTTCAAAATATTTACCGGCAATACCACCCCACTGAAGATTCTTTTCTTTGCTGTAATTTTTGAACTGATTTCCGGCAAGAATAATTTTCTTTGCTTTTTTACCGTTGTAACCAATATACTGGCGTGTATCATAACGGTTTTTTGAATCCAGGTGAGGACCAATCTGTGGAGCAGTTCTGATTGTGTATGCTGCACCATTGAGATCTAAACCACTTGCATCTGCACACTTAATAAGAACATCCAGTTTGAACATATATTCACCTGGCATAAATGTATAAGTTTTAGCAAGAATGAAAGATTTTTTTACACCTGTTGAATCAGTTGTTTTGATATTTTTCATAAAACGATAAGTTGTATCATTTACTTTTTCAAAATCAAAAACCTGATCAATAATCTGAGCATCACCTGTTCCTAATGCAATTGCACAGGCACGGTTTGTTTCAGTTACACTGTCAGTAATCTGAACACCTTCGTTAGTATCTTTATCAATATGATTTTTAAGTTTGTAGCTAACAATGTCTCCGCCTTTTGTTGTAAGAACAACATCAGCAACACCAATATCTACATTGATTAACTGAGCAGCTTTTTCTTCTTCTTTTTCTTCTGCCAGGATAGCCTGTTCACTTTCAGAAAAAATAGAATCTGTAGTTTTTGTTTCCTCACTTACAGCAACTTCTTCAACTGGAGCTTCTGTAACTGGATCAGGTGCAAATTTTCCCTGAGCCATAGGAATTACAAACATAAATACAATAATTACTAAAGTTGAGAGGACAATAGCCCATATGGTATTTTTATCCATAATTTCTCCTTGCTATTTAATTCATGGAACGGGATCGTAACCGCCTTCATGAAATGGATTGCATTTTAAAATTCGTTTGATTGCAAGGTAAAGACCTTTACCAGGTCCATATTTTTTAATTGCTTCCAGTGCGTATGCAGAACAGGTTGGTGTAAATCTGCAGCATGGACGATGCAAAGGAGAAATACAAATTTGATAAAATCTTATAAGAAAACAGAAAAACTTTGAAAAAAAATTTTTTAATCCATTACCAAATCTAGTAAATATAGATTCTTTCATGAAAATATTTCCTTATATGAAACTAAAAAGAATTTAAAATACAAAAAGGATGAGACTATTTTGTTTCCCCAACAATCTCACCTTCAGTTAAATCCTTTAAAATTCCGGCCTTTGTACACAATAAACGAATTTGATCACATCGCGAGTGGAACGAATCATTTCCGGGATATATTAAGAACAACATATCGTATCCGGTGTTCAGATGTGATTTAAATAAACGATAGACTTCTCGGCTGTATCTTTTTGATAAGTTCCTTTCGACCGCGTTACCGTAGCCACGAATCAAAGGAAAACCTACTCGATTTATTCCAAGATTATTTTCTAAGAAAAATAATTTAGCTCCTGGAATACTTATCTTTTTTCCGCTTTTAAACAGCTTTTTAAAATCAGCGGGATTTTTTATACGCTCTTCACGTTTAAAAAACCCCGTTTTTATTAAGTCTGTTTCCATCCCTAAAAAATTTTTACCTGTTATTAGTATTTCTTCTTTTCGTCAGAAACAGAGAGCTTTGCTCTACCCTTAGCGCGTCTTCTAGCGAGAACTTTGCGTCCGCCCTTTGTAGCCATACGAGCTCTGAATCCGAATTTTCTATTGCGCTTTGTTTTAGATGGTTGATATGTTCTTTTCATGGAACGTACTCCTTATATATTAATTAAAAGTTTTCAATATAGAATAGTAACAAAATATATCATTTATTTTCCGCGTTGGTCAACATAGTTTTCCTCAGGCTTTCGAATTTTTCCAGTAATTCCGGCGGATATTCCTTATTTTCGGTAGTTTTTTTATTATCATCAATCTTTTCAAAAAATTTATTAAGCTGTTTTTCTTTTAATTCTATTTTTTCATCTTGAATTCTGCGTTCTTTTTCCAGCTGTTCTTCATATGCTTTTACATCGGAAAGGCGGGCAGATGTACCGGCAATTTTAAAAGCCATAGAACGAATTTCTAAATCAGGAAGCTTTCTTTTTAGACCAGTTAAAATATATTTCTGATACATTCTTAAATACTGAATCCATCCGGAATGATCAGTTTCTATAAGCAAAACCCCTTGAGATAAATCTACAACTCTTGTATTTCCCGCAAGCCGTTCACCAATAGGCATACGCTTTTCACAATCCATAGAATCATTAAAAGTTTTAATTCCAGAAACTACTTCTTTCCAGGTAGTATCAAGTTTTGAACTGGAAAAAGCAGTCATGTTAACAACTTTCATAATCATATCTGAACAGTTAATAATTCTGTCATTTGAATCGTAATATGACATTTATAAACTCCATTCTCCGTTTTCAATTTTATAAATTCTGGTTGTATCGTGCTTATATCGTTCGTAAGGTTCGCCAGGAAGGAAAGTACAAACCAGCTGATCATAATCTGGCAGCATAGCAGTTAATTTAGCACGCTTATCTGGATCCAGTTCAAGCAAAACATCATCCATCAGCAAAACAGGTTTTAAGCCGGTAGTTCTTGTAAAATAAACTGACTGAGAAACACGAAGCAATAAAGAAATCAAACGGCACTGACCTGTAGAAGCAATCGGAATAAATAATTTATTGTCTTTAATAAAATTAATTTTATCGCGGTGAGGTCCACTCATTGTAGTTTCCATCACCTTATCACTTTCTCTTTTTTCTTTAAGATAATTTATAACTTCATTAACACTTGGAAATCTTTTACCAACTTCTTCAGTAACTTCTTTCCAGGACGGTTCATAAAAAATTTCTACACCGGAAATGCCTGTAATTTCCTCAAAAATTTTTCCAAAAATTTCATTAAATTGAAAGATGCATTTCTTTCTCTTACTTTGAATTACAAGTCCCAGCTGAGCTAATTGAGTATCATAAATATCCAGCATTTCATATTCATGATTCTTTAATACTGTATTTCTGCTTTTAAGAATTTTTTTATAATTTCTAACTTCATCAATGTAAGAAGAATCATACATTGTTAATGCCTGATCAATAAAAAACCGGCGGTTTTCAGGTTCACCAGTTGCAAATTTCATATCATCATGACAGAACAAAATACAAGGAATTGTATTAATTAATTCTTTTCTGTCCTGAAGCTTCTTTCCGTTTTTATCGATTCTTTTTTTACCGTTATCATAATAGACAGTAACTTTCTGAATATCATCTTCGCCTTTTTTAAACAGTGAATTTAAACTAAAACTTTTTTCACCGTTTTTAACAATTTGAGAATCTACATGTGTTCTGAAACTAATTCCATAAGCTGAATAATACAGAGATTCAAGAATATTACTTTTTCCCTGACCATTCTCACCAACAAAATAGACCTCTCTGGCAGAAAGGTCTATTGTATCGTTTTTAAGATTACGGAAATTATAAAAAGTCTGATATAAAAAAGGCATCTTATAAAAATCCCAGAAATAAATCTGGGATTGAATTTAGCAGTTCATTGGCATAATTACATGAATATAATCGCAAGCTTTTTCTGATTTCATAATTACAGCTTTAGTTACGCTTACTTCATCGCCGCCATTACTATCATTTGCAGTAAATTCAATTACTACATTTTCTGAATCAATAATCTTAAGAGGATCAATTACATAATTGAAATTGAATGCAATAGAAACATCCTGACCATCATAACGACAAGGAATTTCTTCATCTGCAGTTCCTAAATCAGATTCAGGAGAAATAAGCTTCAAAACTCCAGAAGAAATTTTGAAAATAATTCTCTGAACTTTTTTATCAACCATGATTGTAGTTCTTTTAAGAGCAGCTTCCAGATCCTGTTTATTAATCATAATTGAAGTAGTTAAATTTTCTGGAATTACTCTCTGATAGTTAGGGAACTGTCCGTCATACAATAATGAACTGAATTCAAGATTTGAGAACTTAACGAATACTTCTTTATCAATTACAGAAATATTAATATTTCCTTCATCTGGAGCATGTTTCAAAATACAGTAAAGAATTTTTGTTGGAATAATTGCAGACTGGAAATCAGGAACATTTACAGCATCTTTACTAACGCAAGAAAGTCTTCTTCCGTCTGTAGCAACCATAACAAGTTTATCTTCTTTCTTTTCAAAATTAACACCTGTCATAAACATACGTTTATTATCTGTACCAACAGCAAAAATTGTATGTTTAATCATTTCTTTTAATTCTTTTGAAGACATTTCAAAGAAAGGCACATTTTCAGAAGTTCCAATTTCAGGGAATTTATCGCTTGTCTGGCTGCGTAATTTTGCAGTAAAGCGTTTAGCAATTGGTTTAATTGTTACTTCAATATCTTCCTGAATGAACTCAACATCTCCAGAAGGTAATGAAGAAAGGATACTCATAAATTTGTCACAGAAGATTGTAGTTCTACCTTCCTGCTGAATATCAACTGGAACGGTAGTTGTAAATTTAACTGTTGAATCTGTAGCTTTGATTGTAAGTACATTATTTTCAGCAATTAACAAAATATTTGAAAGAATAGAAACAGGACTTTTATTTGTAATAATTTCCTGAGCAATTGCAATTTCCTTAATCATTGCATCACGATCAAAAGTAAATTTCATTTTTTTTAAATCTCCTTATACCCATTCTTATTATATATAAATTTATATAAATTTAATAATAGTAATAATATAGACGGTGGAATTGGTGAATTCCTATTTATTTTATTATATTTTAAGAAGTTAGAATGTGGAAAAACTATGAATTTCATTACACAGCGTTTACACAATTAAACATTTTAATCAATAATTCATAAGAATTCCACATTTTTACCACTAGAATTCTTCAGGAAACTCACAATCGTTATTTATTACTCTTATACTCCTTTATTTGTTTTATATATATTTTAATTTTTGATTCCAGGTTAGCATCTGTTTTAATTGCTTCTTCCATTTTTTCATAAGAGTGCATAATTGTTGAATGATCTTTCCCACCGAATTCTGCACCAAGTTCTTTATAAGAAATTTCAAGAAGGTTTCTGGCAATATAAATAGCAATCTGTCTTGGGAAAACAAATTTTTTATCTTTCTTTTTGCTCTTAATATCTGCAAGAGAAATATTGAAATTATCAGCAATTACTTTTTGAATAATTTCCAGATTTATATTTTCGTTTACTTCTTTCTTAAGGAGATCTCTAAGTTGAGACTGAACAATTTCAAGAGTAAGTTCTTGTCCTGTTAATTCTTCATAACCAAAAATTCTGTTTAGAGCTGATTCAATATCACGGACATTTGTTTCTACATTTTTAGCAATATAATTAATAATGTCTTGAGAAAGAGTTTTTCCCATGAATTCAATTTTTTTCTGAATGATTGCAATTCTTGTTTCGTAGTTTGGAATTGTGATATCAATACATAAACCATTAGAAAGACGGCTCACAAGACGATCAGCCATGTTTTTAACTTCTCTTACAGGTCTATCACAGGTAAATACCATCTGGGCATTTCTTTCGTGTAATGCATTGAAAGTATAAAATAATTCTTCCTGGAAACCTTTTTTGTCCTCAAGGAAGTGAATATCGTCTAATAAAAGTACATCAAGATTACGGAATTTATCATTGAACTGAGGGATTTTTTTATTGGCCATTGCAAGTGTATATTCATTAGCAAAGGCTTCTACAGTTCCATAATAAATTTTAAGTTTTTCGCCGCCATTGTTGTAAATGTAATTACCAATAGCCTGCATAAGGTGAGTTTTTCCAAGACCAGATCCACCGTAAATTAAAACAGGGTTGTATTGTTTACCGGGATTTTTAGAAATTGCTAAAGCTGCATTGTATGCAAAATTACAGTTTTCTCCTGGAATAAATGTTTCAAAAGTAAATTCAGTTTTAAGAAGAGGATGTTTTTTAAAAACTTTATTTTTATTGTTTTCTTCATTTTCTGAATTATTTTCAAAATTTTCTTCTTCCGGCTCAAAAGATTTTGCTTTTATATCTCTTGAAAAATTTCCTTCAGAAGCTGGAGTTTCTTTGTTTTCTGCTGATAAAATATTTTCTTTGGAATTTGAAGTATTATCTGATTTTACAACTGCACAAATATTAATATTCTGGCCGCTGATTGTATTAATTTTATTTTTAACAATGTCAAAGTAACCTTTACTCTGCATCATCTGCTGCATAAAAATTGAAGCTACAGAAACATTGATTGTATCGATTGTGTCATCAACATACTGCATGTTGAACCACATTTTAAACTCATCTTCGTTATTTTTAGCTTTATATTCTTCCTGAAGCTGCTGCATGGCGAACTGCCATACTTCTTTGTAAATCTGACCACTCATATATTTTTCATTATGTTGGACTTAATGAATTTTCTCAAGAGAATTTTCAGTTTTTTAAAACTACTAATTGTTAGTAATGACTTCTTTAATTGAACTTTCGGTAGTTATAGTTTATAATAATTATATTCATATAATATAGACATTTATTTTAACCGGATTTGAGGGGAAAAAATCTGGAAATACTAAAATAATGTTTCTTACAAAAATAAAAAATCAAAGGAAAAAGTAATGTCTGAAAGCAATGTTACTAACAAAACCTACGATGCTGGTAATATTCAGGTTTTGAAAGGACTGGAAGCAGTTCGTAAACGACCTGGTATGTATATTGGTTCAACAGGTCCAAAAGGACTTCATCACCTTGTTTATGAAACTGTTGATAACTCAATTGATGAAGCAATGGCAGGTTTCTGTGACAAAATTGTTGTTGCCCTTGAAAAAGATGATGTAGTTCGTGTTGAAGATAATGGTCGTGGTATTCCGGTAGATATTCACCCAACAGAAAAAATCAGTGCTCTTGAACTTGTACTTACAAAGCTCCATGCCGGCGGTAAGTTTGAAAAAAGTGCTTATAAAGTTTCTGGTGGTTTGCATGGTGTAGGTGTATCTTGTGTAAACGCACTTTCAGACTGGCTTGAAGCAACTGTTACTCGTGATGGTCACATTTACCGTCAGAGATATGAACGTGGTATTCCAAAAACAAAAGTTGAAATAATTGGTGATTCTGATGAACACGGAACAATTATTCGCTGGAAGGCAGATAAATCTATTTTTACAGTAACTACAACTTATGACTGGGATGTTCTTATTCAGCGTCTTAAAGAACTTGCTTTCTTGAACAGTGGTATTGTTATTATTTTCCGTGATGAACGTCTGGAAAATGTAAAAGAAGAAGTTCTTAAGTATGAAGGCGGTATTGTTCATTATGTAAAAGAATTGAACGAAAAAGCCAAATTAAAATATCCTGAAGAACCAATTTACATTACTGGCGAAAAAGATGAAGTAATTACTGAACTTGCTTTCCAGTACAATGAATCATATTCAGAAAATATTCACACTTATGTAAATGATATTAGAACTGGAGACGGTGGTACTCATCTTGATGGTTTCCGCTCAGCTCTTCTTTTTGTACTTTCTAAGGCTCTTGATAACAATGAAAAATTAAAGAAAAAGATGCCTAAGAGAGATGGTAAGCTTGATCCAAAAGAAGATCCATATGAAAAGCTTAATGGTGATGATGTTCGTGCAGGACTTGTTGCCGTACTTTCGATGAAAGTTCCTGAACCGGAATTTGTTGGTCAGACAAAAGATAAACTTGGAAACCCTGAAGTAAGAGGAATTGTTGATTCTCTTGTAAAAGAAAAGCTTACAATCTTCTTTGAACAGAATCCTCAGGTTCTGGAAAAAGTTCTTGAAAAATCAATTGGTGAAGCAACTGCCCGCATTGCTGCCCGCAAAGCAAAAGAAGCTTCCCGTAAAAAGTCTGGAATTGCAGGTTTCTCAAAACCAGAAAAACTTTCTGACTGTTCAATTAAAGATAATCCATCAATTTGTGAAGTTTATATCGTCGAAGGAGACTCTGCCGGTGGTTCTGCAAAGAAGGGTAGAGATTCTAAAACACAGGCTATTCTTCCTCTCTGGGGAAAAATGCTGAATGTTGAAAAAGTAAATCCTGATAAGGTAATGGGAAACGAAAAGCTTGAACCTGTTATCAGAACTTTAGGAACAAACATTGGTAAAGATTTTAATATCGAAAAACTCCGCTATAACAAAATTATTATTATGGCCGATGCCGATGTTGACGGTTCTCACATTCGTACTTTGTTGTTAACTTTCTTCTTCCGCTATATGCCACAGCTTATTGAAGATGGTCATGTTTACTTAGCTATGCCACCTTTGTTCAAAGTTCAGCTTGGAAAGAAAGAACCAGTTTATTGTTATTCAGATGCAGAACGAGATGCCGCTCTTGAAGCTCTTGGAGAAGAAAGAGATAAGGCTGATGTTCAGCGTTACAAAGGTCTTGGTGAAATGGATGGTGACCAGCTTTGGGAAACAACTATGGATCCTGCAAAACGTAAGATGCGTGTTGTAACAATTCCAGATGCAATTGCCGCAGATAAGATTTTTACAATCTGTATGGGTGAAGAAGTAGAACCTCGCCGACAGTTCATCGAAGAAAACTCAAGTTACGCTAATCTTGATATTTAGTTAAAAGAACTAACATTCGTTAGTTTATAAAAAGAATGTCATTCTGAATTTTTCAGAATTCAGTTATATAAGGAAAATGTATGTTAGAAGAAAAGACAGCAGAAGGTGGAACAGTAATTAAGATTCCTATCGAAGATGAAGTTAAACAGGCTTACATTGACTATTCAATGTCGGTTATTGTTCAGCGTGCTCTTCCTGATGTTCGTGATGGTCTTAAACCAGTTCATCGCCGAATCATGTATGCTATGGATACACTCCATCTTGCATCTGGCGGTAAAACAAAAAAATGTGCTCAGATTGTCGGTGAAGTATTAGGTCACTACCATCCACACGGAGATGCTTCTGTTTACGATGCACTTGTTCGTCTTGGACAGGATTTTGCACAGAGATATACAGCAGTAACACCACAGGGAAACTTTGGTACAATTGCCGGTGACCCTGCTGCCGCTTACCGATACACCGAAGCTAAGATGTCAAAAATCACAGAAGAAATGGTTTCTGACATTAAGAAAGATACAGTTGATATGGTTCCAAACTTTGATGATACAACAAAGGAACCAAGTGTACTTCCTGCTTCTTTCCCATTTCTTTTGTGTAATGGTACAACAGGTATTGCTGTTGGTATGGCTTCTAACATGCCAACACATAACCTTAGAGAAGTTGCTGCTGCAATTAGTGCTTATATTGATAATCCTGATATTTCAATTGATGAATTAATGCACCACATTAAAGGACCAGATTTCCCAACAGGTGGTGTTATTTACGGTACAGCTGGAATTAAAAAAGCTTACACAACAGGCCGTGGAAGAATTACTATCCGTTCAAAATTCACAATTGAAACAGATAAAAAAGGTAAAGAAAAGATTGTATTTACAGAAGTTCCATACGGCGTAAATACAACAAACATCATTAAGAAAATTAATGAATTAAAAGACGAAAAACAGATTGAAGGAATTATTGATGCAAACGATGAAACTTCAGATCGTGTAGGTATGAGACTTGTAGTTGAACTTAAAAAAGGTGCAATTACAAAAATCGTTCTTAATCAGCTTTTTGCAAAAACAGAACTTCAGTCAAATTTCGGTGTAATTAATCTTGCTCTTGTTCCAAAAGAAAAAGAAGGCGAACCTCGTTATAACGAACCAGGTTATCTTACACTTCCACAGACTTACCTTAAACCGGAAGTACTCAACCTTAAACAGTTGATTATGCACTTTGTAAATCATAGAGACGAAGTTATTACTCGCCGTACAATTTATGATCTTAAAGTTGCAAAACATAAGATGAAGATTCTTGAAGCTTTGATTACTGCAATCAATAACATTGACGAAGTAATTGCTATTATCCGTGGAAGTAATGACACAGAGGAAGCAAGACTTAAGCTGGCAAAGAGATTCAATTTTGATGATGAACAGACAGATGCAATTGTTAACATGCCTCTTAAGAGACTTACTCATCTTCTTATTGAAGACCTCCAGAAAGAAATCAAAGAACTTCAGGCATTAATTGATTATCTCCAGGATTTACTTGCTCATCACGAAAAGATTTTGAACCTCATTAAACAGGATACAAATCTTCTTGCAGAAAAATATGGTGATGATCGTCGTACTGATATTGTTCATGATGAAGTTGAACAGATTAATGTTGAAGATATGATTAAAGACGAAGACATGGTTGTAATGATTTCTCGTCTTGGTTATATCAAACGCGTTTCTGTTGATAAGTATAAAAAGCAGGGTAGGGGAGGAACCGGAAGTAACGGAACTAACTTACTTGAAGAAGACTATATCAATCAGCTGTTCATTGGTTCAACAAAAGAAAAGCTGCTGTTCATAACTAACATTGGTAAAGCATACTGGATTAAGATTCATGAAATTCCAGAAGCAGAAAAAGCCAGCCGTGGTGCCCATATCAAAGGATTGTTCCAGGTTAGTCCTGATGAAGAAATTACAACAATTGTTTCTCTTAAAGAATTCTCTGATGATCAGTACCTGTTTATGACTACTGCAAATGGTATTGTAAAGAAGGTTAGATCTTCTGAATTCCAGAATGCAAAAACAAAAGGTATTATCGGAATTAAACTTAATGACGGTGATAAACTTGTAAGTGCAATTCTTACAGATGGTAAACATGAAGTAATGCTTGTAACACGCAGAGGTAAAGCATTGAGAATTACCGAAGAATCTGTTCGTACAATGGGACGTGCCGGCGTTGGTATTAAAGGTATGAAACTTTCTGAAGGCGATGAAATTGCATCTGCAGTTAAAGTTGCCGAAGACGAAAATATTATTCTTCTTACAGAAAAGGGTGTTGGTAAACGAATCAAGTTCGACTTCTTCTCAGTTCATGGAAGAGGAACAGGCGGACAGAGAATCTTTGGTAACACAGATGGTAAGGGTGAAATCATTGGTGCACTTAGTGTATTCGATAAAGACGAAGTTGTATGTATGACAAGTCAGGGTAAGACACTGAGATTCAAAGCTTCTGAAATTAAAGAGCAGGGACAGGGTGCATCAGGTGTTAAAATTGTAAACGTAAAAGAACCAGATTACCTCGTTGGAGTTGATAAGGTTCAGGCAAACAAAGAAACTGAAGAAATATAGTAAATTAAATAATGTAAATCTATATAATATAAAGAATTACATTATAAATACCATTATTTCCTGTGATTTTGTTGACAAAAATGTTTATTTCAATAATAATTTTAAACCTAGGGTGAACTAAGCAATTAGTTTGGGATAAACATCAGGCGGAAAGCTGGCTGTAAATCAGTCAGCTTTTTTTATTTTAAATTTCTTCAGATAATTTGGGACATAAACGAAAAGAAGATTTCCACATTTTATTCACAATTGTGGAAATCTTGTGGAAATGGTGGAAAAGTCAAACATAAATACAGAAAGAAAAATTTCGATTATAGTTTGTTCGTTTCACGTGGAACAATTGATAATTAAGAATAAAAATTAGTTTGCACAAAGAAGACTGTTATGTGTTTCATGTGAAACATGAGATGTTGTGAATTATTAATAGAATTAAGCTTAGATCAAATTGAAGGTGTTTCACGTGGAACAATAATAGATATAACATAAATCCTGGATAAAAAGGAGAGAAGAGACAGGTAAAAGAAAATGTTGCATGTGAAACATGTTGTTTTGAAATATAAAGACAATTTAACTTAGATATGAAATGTTTCACGTGGAACAATAAATAATTGAGAATTAAAAATAAGAATAGAAACTAATTGGCACAAAGAAGACTATTAAGTGTTTCATGTGAAAGATTTGATGTAATGAATTAATAATGCGACCGAACGTAGATAAAGTTTCGGGTGTTTCACGTGGAACAGAAAAAATAAATTTTTAAAAGAAATATATGTCGTCAAAACTAAAAACTAAATGTTTCATGTGAAACAAATGGAAGTAATAATTATTTCTCTTAAATTGAAAAAATAATTATCAAAGATGAATGCATTTTGTATAACTAATATTTTCAGGTGTTTCATGTGAAACAAT
>JAKSTK010000089.1 GCA_024402615.1 Treponema sp. | reverse complement strand
TTAATGTTGACCTAAACAACTTTTTTTAGGAATATTTAGACAGCAAAAGATGTTATCCATAAGGGGTTCATATCAAAGGTAATTCACTTTCCATTGTAAAAATCTCGTAATCTGTGATACAATAAGACTTTAGGGAGTTTTATTTGCGTACACTTAAACATAAAAAACACATATTAGCATTGTGTTCTTTGTGGTTTGCTGTTCAAGCTTTTTCATCAGATTTTTCTTTTCGTTTAACACCAGAGGCAGTCATTCCACTAAACATTAAAGAATCTATCTCAACAGGTCCTTCATACGGTGGCATTATTAATGCTGATATAAACCTGTTAAATTTTCTCACTGTGGGCCCAGAACTTTCTTTCCAGTTATACAATACTGAATTTTCATCAGGACTTTCTCCAATTTTTGGAACAGGAATTTCTGCCGGAGTTTATTATGCTCCATTTTCCAGACTTATGCTTTCTGCCAACGGAAGTGTCGGAATGTATTTTGGAAATTATGAATTCGGCCAATCCAATGCAGGATCTTCCATATCTGTTAATCCTTCCTATAATACTAGCTTTATAATGAACAATCTTTATTTTCGCGGATATGCCGATTTATCTTTTAGAGTTAATCCGAATTTTACAATTGGTTTGCAGGCTGGATATTCTGACTACTTATTCGATAACTCAAAATCGGTATTTTCAGGTCTCCAGGCTGGAATAACTTCGAAAATAACTATTGATACAAAAAAATATCAGAACAAAATTGAACTTGATTTATTACAGGAAGAATACATCTACCCTCTTTTTGCTTCTTCTTACAAAAACTACCCTTTTGCATATGCATATCTAACCAACCGTAATAATGCAGAAATCAGAAATGTAAAAGTTTCATTTAAAGCCGAAAAATACACTTCTTCTGCCTTTGTTTGTAGCGAAACTCCTCGTTTGCAGAAAGGTAAAACTATTGAAATTCCTTTAATGGCCGATTTTTCTAATGAATTATCTCAATTTTCGGAAAATGGTCAGTTCCCTGCACAAATTATTATTGAATATTCCCTTCTTGGGAAAAAATACACAGAAGTAAAAGAAGTTATTATCTACTCTTACAACAGAAATACTTTCAACTGGAATGATCCTGATGCTATTGTTGCTTTGATTTCTCCAAACGACAGCTCTTCCCTTGAACTTTCTAAAACTATCATTGGAATTATTCGTGATGATACTCATTTGGGTATCAACAAAAATCTCGAATATTCTCTGGCCCTTCTGGAAAGCATTAACACTATGGGAATTATTTATGAACGGGATGTTCAGACTCCTTACGACAAATATCATAATTATTTTGATGAAGTTGACTACATTCAGTTCCCATTCCAGACAATTACTTACAAAGCCGGTGATTGTGATGATCTTGCAGTCCTCTACTCTTCTATGTTAAGCAGCGTCGGCATTAATTCTATTCTGATTTTTACTGAAGATGATGTTATCTGTGGAATTGACTTGAACATTTCAAATTCTGCCGCATCAAAACAATTCTCTTCATTAGACAGACTTATTAATGTTGATGATGTTTTATATCTGCCAGTTTCAATGAAAAATATTGAAAAAGGATATTATGAAGCCTGGAATCTTGCACTGGAAGAAATAAATACTTCTGAAGATTTAACTGTAACAGTTATTTCTGATGCCTGGGAAAATTATTCACCTATTGGTATTACAGAAAAAGCAATGTTTAGTCTTCCAAATGTTAAAAATTTGAATAAACGGATTACAAATTCCTACAACAAATATCAGAAAAATGAAATTGTACCTATAGGAAAAAAACTAACTCAAGTTTACAAAGAAAATCCTACTGATTCTAATTCAAACGCCGTGGGAATGGCATATCTCCGTATGGGAAATTTTGACCAGGCCATAAAATGGTTCGAAAAGTCAGCTGTAAAAGAAAACGTAGCCGCAATGGCAAATATCGGACAGATTTATCTTGCAAAGAACGATTATTCTACTGCAGAAAAATATTTTCAAAGGGTTCTTGCTATAAATCCTGAACACGCCGGCGCATTACAGGGTATGGAACGTATTAAAAATCAACGTTCCGTTTCAATAGACGGGAACAACTAATGAAGAAAATTGTACTTTTTCTTTTAATAACCTTATGTACTTCTCTTCTCTCTTTTGCTGAATCTGTATTATTACTTGACGGTTATGCTTCCTACACTGCTCCACTAGTTTCTTCACAAACCGCTCTTTATTTAGGAAGTCTGAAAAGTTCTGTTAATGGCGGTGCAAATATTGAATTCAGACCTGTAAAGAATCTTGGAATTACTGGTGGTCTTTCTATTTTTTCTCATAAAAATGATATTCTTGATATTGATACTTCCCGAATAACAAATGTAACTCTTGGAGTTAAAGGAATTCTTCCGTTTGGTGACCGATTTGTTGCGGCAGCCGGTCTAAATGGCGGTTATTACAATTATAACCGTGGTAATTTCAATTATTCCGGTTTATCTGCCGGCGCACTTTTATCTTTAGATTTTAAACTCTCCCCTTCTTTTTCAGTTTACCTCGGGGGAAATTATAATTATTTCTTCCACAATTCCTTTTCTATGGCTGATGCAGGAATTTCTGCTGGTGTAAAACTCAATCTTTCAAAAGCTTTTGATAAACAGGGAAATCTTTCTGTGGAAGTTGTAGAAATGGATCCTGTATTTCCTGCTCTCTATTCCTGGTATAACGAAAATCCTTTTGCAACTATTGCTTTGTATAACGAAGAAGAATATTCCATCACAGATGTTGAAGTTTCTTTTTATCAGGAAGAATTTATGACATCTGAAAAGAAATACAAAACTATAAAAAAAATACAAAAAAATGATTTTGCAGAAATTGATTTAACTGCCTTTTTCACCGAAAGTATCCTTTCTCTGATTGAACCTGTAGAAAAAAATTCTACTCTCAAAATCAACTATAAATTATTAGGCGAAAAAAGAACTATTGAACTTCCAGTTTCAATCAACTTCTTTAACCGAAATAATATGAGCTGGGCAGATGACCGTCGTGCTGCTGTTTTTGTAAGTCCAAATGACGCAGAAGCCAAAAGTTTTGCAAAACAGGTAAAGGCAATTGTTCGCGATTATATAAAACCAGAAAAGAATCTTAATGCACAACTGGCAATGGCTTTATTTGAATCTTTAAAAATCTATGGTCTGAATTATGTAATTGACCCTGCTTCCAGTTATTCTGCCAATGTTGGAAGTGCTTCAATCGACTTTTTGCAGTTTCCTTACCAGACCTTAAATTACCGTGGTGGCGACTGTGATGATCTTTCAATTCTGTACTGTTCTTTACTGGAAACTCTTGGTATTGAAGGTGCCTTTATTACCGTTCCGGGCCACATTTTTACCGGTTTTTGTATTGGCGAAACTGATGAAGAAATTGCTTACAAAGATTCCGGTGTGCTCCAGAATGGACTTGTTTACTACGAAGGAAAAATCTGGCAGCCAATTGAAATCACAATGTTAAAAGACGGCTATGACAAAGCCTGTGCCTATGGTGTTCATGAATGGGAAAAATATCTGGAAGAAGCGTGTCTTTACCCTATTCATTCATCATGGGAATTATATAGTTCTGTAAACTCTCCTGAAACTAAGAAATCCATTTCTGTTCAGGATTCAAATAAACTTATTACAGATTTTAAAAATCAGTTAGGAAACATAAATTAGGAAAGGTATTATGAAAAGATTATTTATTTCTATGTTGATTTTATTTTCAGTATTCTCATTGCAGGCAGAAACCTACGAAGTTGTAACTGTAATTGGAAAAGTATCTTACGAAAAAAACGGAAAATGGAAAAATATAAAAGCGGGAGATTCTATTTCTGATGAATGGAATATTGAAATTCAGGAAAACTCCAGCATGACCCTTTCTGTAAACGAAAAAAGAGTTACTCTCCGGGGACCTCTTTCAAATGATCTTTCAAGCCTTCTCAAATCTAAAACTACTGTAAGAAAAACTACATCAAGAACCACCGTTCAAAAAGGCACCACTGCTGATACTTCCAGAAAAACAACCAAAGGTGTTGGAACTGCATCCAGCAGAGCCAGCGAATCACAGGGAACTGCCATTTTGGATGAAGAATAATCAAAGAGGATAATGAAATGAAAAAAGTATTACCATTTTTTATACCAGTTTTAGCAGTTTTGATTTGTTCTCTTTTAAGATTCTCGACTCTTGATATGAAAGCTGCTGACATTTTTCAGAAAATCAGTTCTTCACCCGTAGAAAGAGAAAATATTCTGCTGGTTTCTGTAGATAATAAAACTCTTGATGAAATTGGAACCTGGCCTCTGCCAAGAAACGTTTACGGCGATTTTGCCCTCACCTACAAAGAACTGGGCGGTAAAGATGTTGTTTTCGATTTAAGCTTCCTTGATGCCAGCAAAAAAACTTTAGACGAAACTTATCTTCAGGGAAATTTTTATAATACGGTGGATGATATTTTCCAGTTTGCGGCCGCACAGATTTCCGATGTTATGACAAATTATTCTGGTGATGAAGAAGAACTGGAAGCTGCAATTGATACTTCCATTAGCGTTCTTCAGAACACACAGGACGAAGTTTTAAGTGAATTTGAATATTTAATTAACTCTGCAGATGATGTTTTTGCAAATGCTCTGAGTGTTTCTAAAAACACATACCTCACATTAACCTTTGACAATGAAAGTATTCCAGCAGATGAAGAAATTCAGATGATGGAAGAACGTTTTGCCATTAAAAATATTACTGTACTTAAAGATACTGTTACTCCTGAATACACAGGCGTAATTCCTGCAATCCCTGTTTTAATTTCTCAGGCCAAAAATGCAGGTTTTGTAAATGCCGATTCTGATTCAGATGGATTTTTACGAAGAATTCATCTGCTTAATAAATACAATGACAAATATTACGGGCAGTTGATTTTTGTTCCTTTGCTTGAACAGTTGGGAAATCCGGAACTGGTTGTTTCAAACAAATCTATTGTATTAAAAAATGCCAGATTCAACGGAACAACAAAGGATATTGTAATTCCACGATGCGAAGATGGTAGCGTTCTTGTCCGATATCCTAAAAAACAATTTGAAGAATATAACAATGCCTCTTTCTATTACATCTGGCAGATTAAACTTCTTGAAGAAAATTTCTTTGCAAATCTTTGTTACATGAATGATTCCGGCTATTTTGATTCCTTATCTGCCGAAGAAAATCCTGTTGAATTATACAATAACGCCCTCTATGAACTGGAAAACTCTTCTGACGATTACTTCTTATACAAAAAGCAATTCTATGAAGCACTTAAAAAAGTTTTCAACAAGCATTTTATTTCTGATTTAGCAGAAGAATATTCTGATGATGAAGAACTTTATGACCAGATTATTGAAGATTTTGATGTAGTATCTGAAGAATACACAAACCTTATTGATGCAAGAAAAGAAGTAGCTGAAACAATCAAAAATGCAACCTGTATAATCGGAACTTCTTCTACCAGCTCCAGCGATTTTGGAACAATCCTCTATGAAACTTTATATCCAAACTCTGGTGTTCACTACGCTCTGGCAAACCAGATTCTTTCTGAAGATTTTATAGACGATATTCCTTTTGTTTATAGTCTTTTAGTTGCTTTAATAATTTCAATGCTGTTCTTTATTCTTGCTCACAGAATCAAGAGTTCTATAAAAATCATTATTTTTGGACTTCTTTCTGTGATTGTTGTATTTGCAGGCAGCTATACTTATTTCCACTTTACTCACCAATATCCATTGATTGTTGTTCCTGTTGCCTCTCTTATTTTTACTTTCATTTCTGTAATTATTATTAAATACAGTTCCGAAAGCCGTAACAGAAAATTTATTCAGGATTGTTTCTCGCAGTGTCTTAATCCTGATGTTGTAAAAGATATTATTAAAGATCCAACCTGTATGAAGCTGGGCGGCGAAAAAAGAACCATGACTGCTATTTTTACTGATATTCAGAGATTTTCTACTATCAGTGAAGTTCTTTCTGCCAGTGAACTGGTTGCCCTTCTTAACTATTATCTTACAAAAATGAGCGACATCATTATGGATGAACGCGGTACCGTTGATAAATACGAAGGCGATGCTATTGTTGCTCTAGTGGGAGCACCTTTGGACATGACCGATCACGCTACCCGTGCCTGTGCTGCTGCCTTAAAAATGAAACGTGCAGAAGCAAAAATGAACGAAGATATCAAACGCTATGCATCTTCGGCAAAACCTGCAGATTTCAGTGATGACTTATACAACGCATTCAAAATTCTTGTAGAAAAAGATATTTCAATCTTTACAAGAATTGGAATTAACTCAGGCGATATTGTTGCGGGCTTTATGGGTTCCGAAAAGAAGAAGAATTACACCATGATGGGAAACAACGTTAATCTTGCTTCTCGTCTGGAAGGTGCCAACAAGCAGTACTCTACCGGCGGAATCCTTGTAAGTGAAGCAACAAAAGCACTTACAGACGATATTTTTGTTTTCCGTCGTCTGGATAAAGTTCAGGTTTTAAATGTAAATACACCAATTCAGTTATATGAACTGGTTAATTTTAAACGGGATGCATCAAAAGATGAATTAACCCTTATGGCAGTTTGGGATAAAACAATGAAAGTTTTTGAAAAAGGTCATTATTCTAATGCACTGGCTAATTTCAAAAAATTCCAGACCTACAGACCAAAAGATAAAGTTTGTGCTTATTATATTTCCCTGCTGGAAAATTTCTTCACAAACGGAAAATATCCTTCTGAAGCTGATGACATTGGAGTTGCTTATAACTCCGAAGGTCCATTAAAAGGAACATTTAAACTTCTGCAAAAATAATAATTGCATAACCAAGAGGTAAAACATATGAAAAAGATTTTTAAATTAATGACAGTTTTCTCAATTCTCATGACATTCTTTGCTGGCTGTGACAACTTTATGAATTCCAGCGATGAATTTAAGGAACTTCTGGAAACAGAAATCGATTATGCTAAAGCCCCTTTAGTAAACGTTCTGGTAGGTCATAACAATGATGATTACGGTACCGTTGGAACAGGAGTTGTAAACTACTCTCTTACAGCAAAGGTTGGTTATGCTTTTGAAGTTTCCTTTGCACTTAAAGCGGCTGCTGGTAACTTTGTTGGCTGGAATGCTTATACAAAATATGATCCTGATATTCCTGAAAACTGCGAACAGTTAGATTCCAGTTATATTGAATTTCTTGATAATTCCCGGGGAAAACAAACCGCAAAAGTAAAGATTCTCAAGGAAATTGGAACACAGGTTCGCCTTGTTCCAGAAGTTACTGCATATCCTATAATGGAAGTTTGTATTCCTGCTGATTTTGCCGGTGTTTCACCTGTTCCTGCCAGCTTCAATCCTCCACAGCCTGTAAAAGTTTTGACTCCTGGTCAGGAATATACAATCAGTACCACAACAACTATAGATTATGGATTTGCAAAAGACCCTGAACAATGCTGGAAAGTTTACAGAAAAGATATTTTAGGCAACGAAATTGAAATTCCTAACGGTGATAATATTACAATCATTAAAAATCCAGGGGATTTGCTTGCTAACGGTCGTTCTCAAAGTTCAATTTCTATTACTGTTGACCCAGAATTCAGCGGTCGCTTTTATGTTTCACCAAAATTGATTATCTATCCAAGCATGAAAGTTATGGTTGATCCTTTGTACTCTTCTCTGGTTAAGATTTCTAATTCTGGAAATGTAAGTATGGCTAAAGGAACCCCATACACAATTTCTTTACAGACAGATGCAACCATAGGCTTTAAAGGCTGGAGACTTTGTAAAATAAACAACAATACTTTGGAAGAAATGGAAGAATTAATTCCTGCAAATGACAGAACAACTACAAATATCCATCTCTTTACAACTTATACAGATGATTATATTGAAGTTGCTTCTCCAACTTATGAAGTAACAGAAACTGGAAAATCTGCCGGAAAAATTAGTGCGTCTGTTGTTATTACTCTTAAAGAAGACATGTCTGGTTTAGATTACAGCTATTACCTGCTCCCACAGTTCTTTACTTATCCTATAGTTCATATTAATGATCCTGACAATTATGCTTCTGCAGGACATTTTGGTCTTACAGGTGCCGGTTATTTAGATAACGATACAGTCCGAATGATGATGGATGATTACGAGTATACAATCACTTACAAAACAACAGAGGATTATTCTTTTGCAGATACTCAGTGGATTGTATATGAAAGTGAAAATCCATCAAAAAATCTTTTGGAAGAAGCTGATGATAGAATTGAAATTACAAAATCTTCAATCATTACAGATGAATCTGGTACAAGTTCATGTTCAATCAGTGTAATTTTAAAACATAACTTTGGGACAAGTCTGAATATTAAACCAATAGTTGCACAGAAACCTAGCATGAATATTTCTTTTGCAGAAGGCACCCAGAACGGAATTAATCTTTCTTTAGGCGGAAATACAATTACTTCTGGCAGCGTAAACAGTAAAATGATTAAGATGACTACTGGCAAAACCTATACTGCTACAGTAAATATTCCAAAAGGCTATTCTTTTGAAGGCTGGCGACTTGTAAGAGAAAAATCTTCCAATGATAAATTGAATTGGCTTACAGAAAGTCCAGCCTCTACAACTGATAT
>JAKSTK010000088.1 GCA_024402615.1 Treponema sp. | reverse complement strand
AACCGACGACAACCAGATCCACAATCTGGCGCTCTACCGCTGAACTATAGGCACCATGTGTCGTTTAGCGACTTAGATAATATAACAAATTAAGTGAGTTTTGGTCAATAGTTTAAATTCTAATAAATGTTATTTCTAATAGAAAAATAATGCAAATTTTCTTAAAAAAATACTTAAGTAAAAATTCAGAATACCGATAAACAACTGATATTCTGTAAAGTTTTAGGAGAATTTTAAAATGGAATCAATTATCAGTACTTACGAAGCAGTTCTGAATCAGGAAGATGAACTTCTGGATAAACTTCTTGCCTGTCAGAAAGTAATGAAAACTGCAGTAATGGAAAAGGATTGGGAAACATTAACTTCTTCTATTAATGACATTAATTATTTTTCTGAAGAATTTCAGACAATTGATTCAGAAAGAGATGTTCTTCAGAATCAGCTTAAAACAGAAGAATTAAAACCTTTCTTTGCCAAACTTGGTGAAATGAGAGGCAAGCTTACAAAATATAAAGTAGAAAATAATGCTTTAGGTAAGTATGTAAATATTACAAAAGATTTTATCAATGGAGTTGTTGAAAATGCAATTCCTAACAGAAGAAATAAAACTTATTCAAGATATGGAAAAATTGTTCAGCCACAGCCAACCAGTGTTGTTTTGAATCAGTTGTTTTAAGAGATAACAGGAGATAAGAATATGGGATCAACATTTTCAGGAATTGAATTAGGAAAACGCAGTATCATGGCTAATACAGATGCCATCACAACTGCAGGTCACAATATTTCCAATGCTAACACAGAAGGTTATTCTCGTCAGAGAGTTCAGATTAAAGAATTTGATCCTCTTTATAAACCTGATTTGGAACGAGCAGAAAGAGCAGGGATGATTGGTCAGGGTGTTGATGTTCAGTCAATCAACCGTGTAAGAGACGAATTGCTTGACCAGAGAATTGTTGGACAGGCAAATCTTGAATCTTACTGGAAAACCCGTTCAGATTATTACACAATGCTGGAACAGATTTACAACGAACCTTATGATGTTTCAATTCGTTCTAATATGGATAAATTCTGGGAAAGCTGGCAGGAATTATCAGTTAATCCAGAAAGTCAGGCTGCACGTCAGGCAATTGTAACAAGAGCAGAAACTCTTACAGATTCAATTAAAGACAGATGGGAAAGCCTTACAGGTATTGGTAATCTCCTTGACGGTGATATTTCTGCTACAGTAAAGCAGGTAAACAGCTATTCAAAGCAGATTGCAGAAATTAACTCAGAAATTGTACGTTCAAAAGCAATGGGTGATAATCCTAATGATTTAATGGACCGCCGTGACTTGTTGGTAGACAAACTTTCTCAGTTGGTAAATGTTACAACAGATCAGCGTGATTCTGATGAATTTATGGTTCATGTTGACGGTAGAGTACTTGTTCAGGGATCAATTTCCCGTGAAATTGCAGAAGTTCCTCGTTTTGATGATACAGGCTACAGCAAACTGGTATGGAAAGATACTGGAAATGATGCTGTTTTCTCTGGTGGTAAGCTTGGTGCATTAGTTGAATTGCGTGATGTTGATGTTCGTAACGAAATTCAGAACTTAAATACAATGACTATGAACTTTTCTGATTTGGTAAATGATGTTCATAGAAATGCTGTTGGTGCAAATAAAGTAACTGGTCTTGATTTCTTTGTTCAGCATCCTTTTGTAGAAAATACAAACGGAAATTTTGACCGTAATGGTGACGGAACACTTGATACTTCTTATGTATTCCGTTTTACAGGTACAAATGAACTTGATTTACAGCAGCAGGTTGGTATTGAAGGTGTTATGACTCTTTCCGGAAAATCTGGAAATGTTTCAATTCAGTATCATCATACAGATACAGTAGAGACAGTAATTGCAAGAATTAATGATTCAACTTCAGAAGTAAAAGCATATCTTGATAAAAATAATCACCTTGTTTTAAAAGCTACAACAGCTGCTTCTGTTGAAAATCCTGATTTTGTAATTCGTCATGTAGAAGATTCAGGATACTTCCTTGCTCAGTATTCAGGAATTTTGAACGGTACAGGTGCTGCAAATGCTTATGATTTTGCTCAGGCAGATGCTGTTGATGCACTTTCCGAAAATGCTCAGTTTGCAGTTGCTCCAGTTTATAATCCATCTGCTTATGTAGAAGTAAATAAAGAAATTAAAAATGATGTAATGAGTGTAGCTGCTGGTTATATTGATGCTTCAGGAAATGTTCCAGCTGGAGACGGTAGAGCTGCAGTAGAAATTGCTTCAATCAGAAACACAAATGTTATGGTTGGTCAGATGAAAACCTTTGATGATTACTTTGCTGATTCAGTAACAAATGTTGGTCTTAAAGGTGAACAGGCAGAAACAAATCTTTTAAGTCAGACTGCAATCATGGATGACTTAAGAAATATGAGAGATTCAATCAGTGGTGTAAACATTGATGAGGAATTGGCAGAAATTATGAAGTTCCAGCACGGTTATAACGCTGCTGCCAGATTTATTACAGTTTGGGATAATCTTGTCGATACTGTAATTAATAAGCTTGGAGTTTAATAAAACTGTTTATAACTGTTGGTAAGGAGAATTAATATGCATAGAATTAGCAGTCAGATGAATAACAATAATACTCAGAGTAACTTGCGCTTACAGGAATCAAGACTGAATCGAGTAAACAACCAGATTGGAAGTCAGCAGAAAATTCAGAATCTTAGAGATGATCCTCTTGCGGCAGGTCACCTGGTAAGATATCAGTCTTATCTTGGCCGTGTAAAAACTTTTGAAAAAAATGCATTAACTCTTTCTGATGAATTCTCCCTTCGTGAAGGTTATATGCAGGATTCTCTTGATATTATGCAGAGAGTTCGTGAACTTGCAGTACAGGGTGCCAACGGAATTTATAATAAAGATGATTTGTCTAATATGGCTACAGAAGTTGATGAACTTTTGAAACAGCTGGTTCAAAATGCTAATGCCGTAAGTGCAGACGGAAACTCAATTTTTGCCGGAACTAATACTAAAGCAACTGCCTTTGATGTAGAAATGGGTAATGTTGATGGTTCTGGAATTCCTTTGATTCAGAATGTTCGTTACAACGGTAATATTGATGTAAATTCTGTAGAAATTGATGAAAATAAATATCTTGTCAATGATAATGCTGGAAATAAAACCTTCTGGGCAGAACGACAGCAGATTTTTGGTGCCAGAGATGGAAGTCAGTGGCAGTCAAGTTCAGATAATGTAATTGCTATTGACGGTGTAGAAATTAAAATCAGTCAGGGTGATAACCTTTATTCAGTAATTAATAAAATCAATAATTCAAATGCTGCTGTAAAAGCAAGTGTTGATCCTATCAGAAAGGCTTTGAATCTTGAAACAACTGATTCTCGTCAGCTTTGGGTGCAGGATGTTCAGGGAAATGTATTGAACGAATTGGGAATTGTAAAAGATTCTTCTCAGAAACCTCCTTATAATCTTAACGACAGTGTAAGAGTTGCCGGTGGATCTATGTTTGATACAGTAATTGCTTTCCGTAACGCCTTATTGACTGGAGATCAGGAAGCTATTGGTGGTCGTGTGCTTGGTGCTTTGGATGAAGGAATTGGTAGTCTCGTAACAAGAATTGCAAAATCAGGTGCTGAATACGAAAGAGCACAACTTAATGTACAGAGAAGTTCAAAACTTGCTCTTGATGTAACTCAGATGGTTGCAAGAGAAGGGGATTTGGATTTTACACAGGCTGTAACAGATATGAAAATGTTGGATTATACAAATCAGGCAACATTAAGTCAGGCTGGAAAAATGTACAGCTCAACATTATTGAATTATATGCGCTAAGAGGTAACAAATGGAAATCATTACTAAAGCAAAGGGTAAAATTGATATAAGCGAAGACAAAATTCTTACAATTCCAGAAGGTTTATTTGGATTTGAAGATTATACAAAATATGCCCTTGTTAATTCAGATTACGATCCATTTCTCTGGCTTCAGTCAATCGAAGATCCTGGGCTTGCATTTTTAATTGTTGATCCATTTTTAATCAGTTCAGATTATGAAACTGATATTGATGATGAAACTCTCGCAAAAATTGATATTAAAAAAATTGAAGATATAATCATTATGACTATTGTTACTGTGCCTCATGATGGAGGTGCAATTACTGCAAATTTTCAGGGACCACTGGTAATTAATAAAACAAATAATAAATGTATGCAGGTTATTTTGAATGATAACCGCTGGTCTACAAAAGTAAATATTATTGATGCATTAAATGCAAAAGGAGGGAAATAATGCTAATTCTCTCCAGAAAAATTGATGAGAAAATCAAAATTGGTGATGATATTACTATTACACTGATTGATGTTCATGGAGATCAGGTAAAAATTGGAGTTGAAGCACCAAAAAGTGTAAAAGTTTTTCGTCAGGAAGTTTTTGATGCTATTCAGACAGAAAATAAAGCTGCTGTTGTAGAACAGGCTACCGACCAGAAAGCAATTAATGCGGTAAGTGCACTTTCAAAACTGCTTAAAAAATAATTAATTCTGATTCAGTTTTAATTCTGCTTCGCTTGCACGAAGATATACAGGGCCGTCATAATCCTTCATACCAGGATTTTTGGCGGCTATTTCTTTTTCTGCAATTGCAAACAAAGCTTCAGCTGTATTTGAGTTAGTTTCTGGAACAAGAGTTTTAATATTAATTTCTTTTTCTTTTAAAATACTTTCAAATTTTTTTGCATCAGGTCCTGCAATTAAAACTTTTGTATCTGCACAGATTTTTTCAATGATAAAATCGATATCGTAATCACCTTCAGATAAAATTTCTTTACCATCTTTATAAATTGAGGCATAAAATTTATCTTTATTAGCATCAATACAGCTTAAAACCTGAGTATCAAAACTCAAATAAGGATAAGCATAAGTTCTAAGAGAAGAAATTCCATAAATAGGAATATTAAATGCGAGTTCTATGGCTTTAATGGCTGCAATTCCAAGTCTTAATCCGGTAAAACTTCCAGGTCCAATACAAAAAACACCGTATTCAAGTTCAGATTTTTCCATTCCTGTTTTTGAAAGAACATAATCAATGGCAGGAACAAGAGTTTCAGACTGTTTCATTCCAATGTCATAAATTGCAGTACAGATTTTATCATCATTTTTAGCCGCAATAGTTAATCTGCTTACAGCGCTGTCAATTGCCAAACCTTTCATTTGATTTCTCCATTATTCCAGTTTGAAATTTCTATTGTTCTTGAACCGTCTTCTTCTGGTGTAAGTTTTAAAATAATAGTTTTTTTAGGAAGTTCATCCATGATTTTTTCGCTCCATTCAATAATGGAAACTCCGTCACCGTAAATCATGTCATCTGTTCCTAAATTAATAAAATCTTCGCCACTATCCAAACGGTAAACGTCCATGTGATAAAGAGGCATTTTTCCAGAGTATTCACTGATTAAACAAAAGGTTGGGCTGGTAATTGTATCTGTAATTCCAAGAGCTTGAGCAATCCCTTTTGTAATTGTTGTTTTACCTGCAGCTAAAGTTCCCTGCATGGCAATAACATCGCCTTTTTTTAATAGATTTCCAATTTTTACGCCTAAAGCAATAGTTTCTTCGGCTGAATGTGTTTTAAAAGTTAACAAGGTAATTTACCTTCTTCATCTTGAGTTCGAATATAATCACAAACTGATTTTTTTAAAGGAATAGTAGGGTAATTGATTTCTTTTAAAATATCCACACGAACCTGCTTGTTACCAAAGCAATCCATTTCAATTTCAAAATTAACTGGAACATTTTCCTGCATATCAGGAAGTTCAATCACCGCTTCTGCAGTAAAATGTCGGATATATACTATATGACTTTTTTTATGATTGATGTTGTTAAGTCCAATTACCTTCATAGTTTATCTAGATTATATTAATTTTATTTAATCGGCAAGTAATATTTTAATCAAAAAATCTGATTAGATTGACTGTAAAGCTGCTGAAACTGATTTAAGTCTAGGGCAGATTTCATATTCAGAAAGGTCACCAATTAATACTGTATCATTGTTTCTAAGGGCATCTTCAAAATCCTGCAATACAGGAGAAAAATCTTCGAAAAATTCTTTGAAATTTTTACCTTCAATTTCTGTTTTAGTAAAAGTTTCTGGGAAAAGTGAAGCCAATGCAGCAAGATGACAGAATTCATCAATACTTTCAGCAAGTTTTTTAATTGAATCAATAGCATTAAGATTATTACCGTTCTGCATTTCTACCGGAACATTTTCCATTTTTTCGGAAAGTTCAGAGAATAATACGGAAAGCTGTTGAAAAGAATATTTAATTGATTCTTCTGTAACAATTGTAAACTCAAATTTCATATCATCAGAAAGTTCTTTTTTTGCTTCTTCATCAAAGATTTCTGCTGTAATTTGTTTTCCGTTTACAAAAATACCAATAACTGCGGCTTTGTTTTCTTCACAAGTCTGTTCAAAAGAAGTTAAAACATCTCCAATAGTTTTTTCGTCTTCTAACTGAATATCCTGCTGCTGATTATTGATGTAAAAAGAAATCATATAATTCTCCCATATTATTTTAAGCTACTGACTATTTCTGTCTGTTCTGCTGATTTGTAAAGTTGGTAATTGCTGTCTGTTGTGATTCAAGACTGTTCAGAGAACCTTCCATGGAACTGTATTTTTGTCTCAACTCAGCTTCTTTGTCTTTCATCTGATCTTCCAGGCGGGCAATTTTTGTTTCTGAGCTTTTAATTTTCGAATCTAATGTTGAAGTTTTAAGGGCCAGAATTCCACCTGTCTGAGTATAGGCACCAATCTGCTTATCCATTTTGTATGCAATTCCCGTATCAACAATAAGATCTCCGTCAGAATCATATCCAAAAATTGCTTTTACATCGTCCAGGTGATTTTCCAAAGCGTCGTCCAGCTTCTTTTCATCAATTTCCAGATACCCTCTTAAACGGCTTGATGAATAAGTGCTTCCGGCTCCAGATGCGTTTGTGGAAATTCCAATCTGTGCAAGCATTGTTATTTCTGCTTCATCAGAGAATCTGTAAGTTGTATTCAAAATTGAAGCCATATTACTTTTAATGCTGCTTAAAGAAAAATCTGTCTGGAACATTCCAAGCTGTTCACGTAGTTTATCTTTTTCATCTGAACTAAGGTAATCCAGTTCATTAACAATTTCTTCTTTGTTTTGAGAAAGAACATTAAGCTTTGCTACAGCCTGATTATATTTTCCTACAAATTCAATCAAAGCATTTTTAGAAGCATCTTTATCTGCCTGTACTTTAATTGTTGCAGTTTTTTCTGTTTTTTCGTGAAGATTTAGAGTTATTTCAGGAATAACATCATCAATCTGGTTTGACGGACGAGTGATTGTAATTCCTTCGTATTTTATAATTGCATCGCCAGCAACTGTAATTGCATTGTTTGGTGTATATCCTGCAGCCTGAGAAGCATCATAAGCAGTAAAAGATGAAATATCGAATTTGTAACCTGTATTTTCGTTTTTTACGGCAATTCCTTTGATTCCAGCATAATTAGATAAATCAAGATCAATGGTTGTTTCACTATTTGAAAGAATATTTGGTGTAGAAATAATCATTTCTGTACCATCATTCATAATAGCGTAAAGTAAATTCTGATTAACAATACTGTTTACAGGTTCTGGTTTTTCTACAGGAATGTTAAGCAAAGTGTCTGATAAAGAGTTATTTACACGGATTCCTTCAAATTCTGCAAAACCTGGTTCTGGAATCTCTGGAAGCGGAGAAGTGCTGTTTATCTTTTCTGTAATATCTTCAACCTGAGTTGGTCTGATTGTAAAGCTTACATGAGAATTTGCATTTTTTGTTACTGAAGATGGAATATTTAACTGGAAGCCACCTCTTGGTTCTACGGTTATGTTTTCACCATCAGTTTTAATTTTTGTTACAGATAATTCTGGCATTCTTTTATTTGTAACTGGAATCTTTTTTGTAAGTGATTGTAAATCAGATTTTTTTGTACCAAAAGATTCTGTCTGACTTTTTACAGGAGTAACCATTCCGGAAGAAATTGCATATTCTTTTGCGGCACCTTCAAAAATAAGGCGATTTTCTTTTCCTGTTGCCAGAGATTCAATTAATAAAGTCTTTTTTCCTGCACTGGCACCAATAATCATTGATTTTACCAGACCGTTGCTTCTTTTATTTAAAGCATTGGAAAAATCTTTTAGAGTTCCGCCTTTCCAGTTGATGTTTACTGATTTTTCACCAACCCTGTAAGTATACATTCCGGCAGGAACTTTCTCATCAGAAGGTAATTCAGCAGATAAAAAACGGTCAGAAGTTGCTGGCTGAATTACATCAATTTTAAAAGACTGAATTTCTGCACTACGATTTGCAGTTGCAGTAATTGCGGCTTCATCTGATGAGGTTGTAATCTTGTTGTTAAATGGATTATCGTAAGAGTACAAGTCCTTTGTACTATCACGGAGAGATGTGAGTTGAGATGTTATTTCACGCCAGGCGTCTTTTTGAGATTTGTACTGTTCCAGCTGACTTTCTTCTCGGGTAAGCGGAATTCTTTCTACCTGCATCAGTTTTTCTACTGTTGCATTTGAATTGTACTTGTCTGTAACGCCTGGAATACTAATCCCGGCCATATATTATGTCTTTAGCTTCCAGAAATTATTAGTTATTGAAAATATCGCCAATTGCCTGACGAATACGCAACTTTAATCTCTGCATGTCTTCGGACGGAAACTCCTTTAATACCTGATTTGTATTTGAATCCACAACCTTTACGACAACGCATCCAAGTTCTTTGTTTACGTTGA
>JAKSTK010000087.1 GCA_024402615.1 Treponema sp. | reverse complement strand
CTTATATCAGCCTTCTGACCGGAAGTAAGTTTTATTTTCAGTGAATTAAAACCTAGGTTTTAATTCAACGTTTTTTACTTACGCAGAATATCTACAGTATGGCTGCCGGCTCCCACTAATTCGGGGCGTTCACAATTTGCCAGCTGAAAGTTTAAGAATGCCTCAAACTCTTCTTCGGACATTTCGTTTAATTCACGTCGCATGTAATCTGAAGGACCATCGGCAGATATTATTTTGATGCGGGCAAGTCCTGCTTTTTCGTTCAGGCGGTTTATATCATCAAGACGAACATAATCATAAAGTTCGGTTTCTGCACTTTGAGTATGAAAGTCTGGGGACAGACCTCCTTTTTCAACAGCTTCCGCCCAGTGATGTTCCTTAAAGCAATATTGGATTACAGAATATTCATTCATTACATAGGCAACCAGAATTATTCCGCCATTTTTTGTAATTCGTTTTGCTTCATTCAAGGCCTTTAATTTTTCTTCATCTCCGTGAAGATGATACATTGGACCAAAAAGTAAAGTAACATCAAAAGTTTCGTCGTCAAGGAAGGAAAGATTACGGGCGTCTCCCTGCCAGGTTTTAATATTTTCGTGTTTTGAACGGAGGATTTCCAGATTATGTTTTACAAGTTCCACCGCAGTAACATCATAACCTCTGTGGCAGAATTCCACAGAATAGCGGCCTGTACCAGCACCAAGATCACAAAGTTTTATTTTACTCTGTCCCTTTTGTAAATCCGGTTTACTCTGTCCCTTTTGTAATATCTCGTCCAGTGCAGATTGAATATATTTGCAGGTAGTATTGAATTCGACCCTGCCGTGTCTTGTTCCTAAACGGTTTTCTTCATGAAACTTATTGTAATACTGTTCAATAGTCATTGGAGTCTGAACTTTGCCCTTTTCTTTTGCCATAATCTTAATCCTGTTAAAAAATAAAACCGGCAGGTAATTTCTGCCGGTTTGTATTAAGCAGCTTTATGCTTTGAAAGCTTCATCAACTTCTTTACACCATTCTTTCTTTTCTTTGTCAGAAAGGTAAGTTGAATTCCAGCAGTTCTTAACCAGAGTTTTAATCTCATCCATAGAGAACTTTAAGTCTTTATGGCAGATGTAATATTCTTCCAGCAAGTCTGTTTTGAAGAATACAGGGTCATCAGTGTTTACTGTAACCATCATACCTTTATCAAAGAAAGCACGGATTGGATGATCCTTTGCTTTCTGAACAATTTTCTTTGTAAATGTATTTGAAGTAATACAAACTTCATATGGAAGCTGAGTTTTTACACAATCTTCCATAAGCTTTTCGTCCTGAATTGCTGTAATTCCGTGACCAACACGCTGTACATGGAGATAATTAATTGCATCCCAAATTGATTCTGGACCAACATCTTCACCAGCATGAGCAACAACTTTGTAGCCGTCTTTAATTGCCTGTTCGTAAACAGGAGCATATTCTTTTGCAGGACCTTTACTTTCTGCTCCACCTAATCCAATACCAATTACATCTTCACTTGGATACTGTTTAAGGAGGTTGTAGTTATTCATAGCATTTTCACAACCAAAAGTTCTTGAAACATCCATAAGGAGTTTAATTGTAATTCCCTGTTTTGCTTTAATCTGTGCAATGCGTTTTTCAAATACAGCAAGCATATCAGGATACTGGAAGCCTTTTTTAAGGAAAGCTGTAGGAGCAAAGAATACTTCTGCATAACAGATTCCGTTATCTTTAAGATATTTTTCAAGATCATCAAAAACTAAATTGAAATCTGAAACTTCTGTATACATTCCCTGAATTTTAATGAAAGCCTGAATAAAACCGTTCAAGTCATCATAAGTAAACAGATCTTTAATTTCTGCATCAGTCATCTCTTTGCCATTACATTTTTTATACAAGGCTTTAATTGTTTTAATAGTAGGAACAGCCTCTATATGGAGATGAATTTCTGCTTTTGGTACTGCCTTGAAAAATGCTCTAAACTCTTTTTTATTCATAACTTTCTCGCCTCTGAATCTAATCTCAAAGAAATAAATACACTGTAATTTATATAATTTTCAATTTCCTTTTAAAAATCAAAAAGTTACAGCCTTATCTCTTTAAATATCGGACGAATAAAGCCGTAACTTTAACAAATTTTTAGTAAGAATTTTCTGTGAAGTTTGTTCTACAGCAAAGTTTTAAGCTGTTCTACAATCTTTTTGAATTCATCACAGGCAGCCTGAACAGGTTCGGTACTTTCCATATCAACTCCAGCTACTCTCAAAGATTCAATTGGATAACGAGAGCCACCAGACTTCAGGAATTTAAAGTAATCTTCCCGTTCTTTTTCTCCACCATTCAAAACTCTTTTTGCCAGAGCAAGAGCAGCAGAAATACCTGTAGCATATTTGTAAACATAGAAAGCAGAATAAAAATGAGGAATTCTCAAACCTTCCATATCGGAATTATCTTCGAAGTTCATTTCTGGACCAAAGTAAAGTTCCAGTAATTCACGGTAAATCTTACGGAGAAGTTCTGCAGTAAGAGGAGTACCCTGCTCTACCAGTTCATGAGCTTTAAGTTCAAATTCTGCAAACATTGTCTGACGATGTAAAGTTGCCAGAATATCATCAGCACGCATAGCAAGCAGATATTTTTTCATATCATCAGATTCTGCATTTTTCAAAAGATATTCAAAAACTAATTCTTCATTAAAGGTTGATGCAACTTCTGCTTCAAAAATTGTGTAGTCATAACACATAAATGGATTATTGTGAACAGAATACCAGCTGTGCATTGAATGACCACCTTCATGAGCCATTGTAAATACATCACGGATTACATCTGGTTTATAATTCAAAAGAATATAAGGATTTCCTACATAACAACCGCTGGAGAAAGCCCCGGAACGTTTTCCCTTATTTTCATAACGGTCAGTCCAGCCTTCTGTAAGACCTGCACAAAGACGGTCAGTATATTCTTTGCCCAGAGGAGCCAGTGCTTTACGGCAGATTTCTACTGCTTCTTCATAAGTTGTGTAAGTATCTACCGATTTTACCAGTGGAACATAAACATCATAGTGTTTAAGCTGTTCTACTCCCAAAGCTTTTTTACGAAGAGTGTAATATTCGTGAAGTGTATCAAGATTTTTGTGAATACAATCAATAAGATTGTGATAAACAGAAACCGGTACTTTATTGCTGTAAAGTGCTCTTTCCAGACTTGATTTATAACCGCGGGCTCTGGTAATAAAAATATCCTGATTTACAGAACCTGCATAAAGAGCGGCAATTGTATGCTGATGTTCTTCATATTTTCCGTAGAATTTTTTATAGGCTTCTTCACGAACTTTTCTGTCCTGTGAATGCATAAATACTGACCAGGTAGTTTCTGTAAGAGGCTTTTCTTCACCATTTTCATTTACAGTACCAAAAGTTTCATTCATATCAACATTAGTTAATACGCTGAAAGCAGTATCAGCAGTTTCTGCACATTCGCCCTGCAAAGAAAGAATCTTTTCTTCTTTTTCGCTGAGGATATACTGTTTTAAATATAAAAGCTTTTCTATATAAATCTTATAATCTGCATAGTCAGGTCTTGTAATCCACTGGCGCAAAATTGCTTCATCAATACTCTGAAGTTCAGGATCAATAAAACTGAGTTCAGCCCCCATCTGTGTATATGCCATCATTGCACGGCCATTTTTATCTGTTGCCGAAGAATCATTTTCATCTGCTGAATGCATTAATGACGCATAGTGATAAACAGTTTCGATTTTAAGTTCTACTGCTTCCAGTGCTTTTAAAGCTTCCAGTAAAACTTCAGCCGATTCTCCTAATCTTCCCTTGTAAGCCACAACTTTTGCTGTAAGCTCAGGGATTTCTTTAAGAGCAGCTTCCCATTCTGAATCAGATTTAAAAATTGAAGAAAGATCCCACTTATCAGAAGCAGGTACATCTTTTCGTGAAGGAATTGTATTTTTACTCATACAATAATTATAAGATTTTACGGGAAATAGGACAATAAAAACCTATTATTTATTTTCGCCGTGTTTTACCCGTTTTTCTTTATACAGATTTGCATCTGCACTTTTAAGAAGATCCATTAAATAAGGCTGATCATCACTGATTACTTCGGCACCAATACTGCAGGAGAATGGAAATTCAAAATTATGCTGTTTTGCGTATCCCATACACAGACGGTCGATTTTTGCATGGAACCCATCAAACAAATCCATAGAAAAGCCCATTGCAACAACAGCAAATTCATCTCCACTAAGACGACCAATTAAATCTGATGAACGGAAAGTTTCTTTCAGGATTTCTGCAATTCCCATAATTGCCTCATCACCCATTTCGTGACCAAAGTTATCATTTATTCGTTTAAGATTATCAAGATCAACAAAGAGCACAAGTCCATACACTTTTCTTTCTACAGCAATATCAACAGTTCTCTGACCCAGTTCCATAAATCCGCGACGATTCAAAACTTTTGTAAGCTCATCTGTACGAGATTCCAGAGAAAGGCTTTCATTATTCTGCAGAAGGATTTCGTTTCTTGCGGTGAGTTTTTCGTTTGCCAGAATACTGCGGGTATATTCATAACACTGAGTAATTCCATTAACAATAATTCTGGTAAAAATACTATAGATAGAATAATTTGCATTAAAAATACGGCTGATAATATATCCGTAATTTAATTCACCCGAATAAACCGGCTGGAAAAGATAAATACCAGGCAATTCTTCAAAATAATTTTCTGGAATAAAAGAGTCGGCATCAGTAGACACAGCAATCTGTTCATAACGGGAAATATGCTTTTCATTATCTCTATAAATAAAAACTTCGTTCTGTTCAGGGACTTCAAAAACATCATCAGGCATTAAATATTCGGGCTCTTTGTACAAAACAACAGCCATCTGAGTTATTTCTGCAAGATCCATTAAATATGTAAATTTATGAGAAAAGTTCTGCAAGGTAGAAGTTGAAGTTACAGTATTAAACATACTGTTAATTCTTGATAACTGATTATCAAAGAATAAAGGCGCACCGTGTAAATCATAAATCAATTTTTTATTTTCTTTTATGATATTGCCTTTTTCATCTTTATAAATTCCATCAAAGCCCTGTATTGGAATACATCCACAAGACTGACGGAAAATTGGTTTTGCTTCTACCATATTGTCAGAAAGAGGTTTTCCTTCCAGTTTTTCCATAATCAGTTTGCCGGCAAGGACACCCTGCTCTTTAATCTGCTGATCAATGGTAGAAAGTTTTGGAGAAGAAGATTCTGCATGGCGGCCGTTATCAAAACCAACAACCTTTACATCATCCGGAACACGAATTCCCAGTTCTTCAAAATATGACTGACATCCGCTGGCCATAACATCATTTGCAGCAACAATAGCATCAAATTTCAAATCTTCTTTAGTTTTAAGCTTTTTCTGGAATTCGGAACGAACAGAAGAAATGGTAAAAAATCCGTCGTAAATTAAATCTTCATCAATCTCCAGATCATTTGCTTTCATTGCATTTTTGAACGCATTAAAACGAGTTTCTGCTTCAACCGACTTTGTAGGATTTGCAGACATAAACGCAATTTTCTTACAATTATGAACCAGTTTTAGATGTTTAATAATTGAGTTATATGCTTTATCACAGGTTGTAGATGTATAAATTGAACCGGGAATATCCAGAGGCTGACCAATAGAAACAAAAGGAATATCTATTACATATGGTCTTAAAACTTTGGATAATTCTTCTGCAGAAATTGTGGAAACATAACCACCAGTAACAATAATTACACCATCAATTTTTTTAGAAAACAACAGAGGAATAGATGACCAGAACTGATAATCAAAAAGATTTTCCCGAGCTCCAGGCTGACGAGTCTGGCATACTATAAGCTGAACATTTTTATCACTAAAAAAATCAGAAATTCCTTCCAGAACAGTAGAAGAGTAATCAATAGAAACGTTATGTACTAATACAGCAATTTTCTTCATTTTCTGAATCAACCTTAGTAATTATTTGTTCTGTATATAATAACACAAAAGTTCCATACCACCAAAACTATTTGTTATGTTTTTTATTTTTCTTCTGAGTCCGCCAGTCAGCAAATCCACCGTTCATAAAGGTTTCCACAGTGTTTGGTTGAGGAGGAATATTCTGCACAAAGAACTGCAGGTCTGTAGCATATTCAGAAGCCAGATATTCAGAATTATAATTCAATGCTACTGTTTCTGATTTACCAGTATCTTGTGTTCTTGAAAGAGCACCATTAAAACGGATTAAATCAACAGCGGCTTTTAGAATTTTTTCCTGATGTTTATCTTTATACAGTTTTGAAACAAAATCAATCTGAACTTTTTCAATATTTGAATGAGTACACTCCCCGTCATAAACTTTAAGCTTCTGACCATATTCAGCAAACTGTCTAAAAAACTGAGAAGGTCTGATTTTTAAACTGCGGCAGATAGTATTGAACCATGGAACTGCACGACCATCATTGTAGAAATAAGTACAGGCTCTGGAAAGATTTCCAGCTTCGGCAATTTCCGATGGAGAAATTTTATCGGTTCGGATTACATGGTAAGGAGGATTTGGCTCCCATTCCAGATTTAATTCTTTTGCACGGTCATAAAGGTCTGTCCCCGGTAAAACAGAAAGACAGAAAAGTTCCAGATTATTTGGATAAAGCCCCATAGCAAAATCAATTCCTTCCATAAAGCCTTTTAAGGTTTCGCCAGGAAGCCCGTAAATCAAATCTAAACCAAAAGTAACCCCTTCTTCATTCAGGTAACCAATATTTTTTACAAATTTCTTTTTATCAAAAGGACGATTTACCAGCTTAAGAATTTCTTCATTTGAACTTTGTAAGCCGAGCTGCAGGGCGCAGGTAATTTTTGTAAAAGCATGGGCCAGCTCACGGTCAATAAATTCTCCACGAGCCTCGAAGTAATAGAAAGTATCTGGAGTATATTTTGCAATAAGATTGATTAAATCAATTGCCCGTTTTTTACTGGCATTGTAGGTTGGATCCAGAACAAAAACCTGAGGAACTTTTTTTTGAGCAAAAAGCTTTAGTTCACTTTCAATTCTTTCCATTGGAAAATAGCGGACTTTCTTTTCACCTTTTGATTCATAACAATAGGAACATTTAAAAGGACAACCACGAGCCAATTCCCAAAGCGCTCCACCATAAACCGAAGGATCAAGAGTACCATCAAGATAAGGGGACGGGATTTTAGATAAATCACAGGTAAGAGGCAAAACAATTTCCGGCTTTTTTTTACCATTTATGATCTTAGTTTTAAGCGAATTTTCACTAATTCTTTTTATAACTTCAGGAACATTTTCTTCCCCTTCTCCGCAGGTAACTGCATCAAAACCGGTAAAAACTTCAGGATGGGCAGTAATTTCAGGACCGCCGACAAGACAGATAACGCCTTTAGCATTCAAAATTGAAGCAGTTTCTTCTATTAATATGCGGTTCCATACATACATACTGAAGCATACAACATAAGTACTGTCGGAAGAGGAACCCTTCTTCAGAAGCTGTAATAATTCCTCCGCCATAAAGGCTGCCTGCTGGGCTTCGGTAGTGTTCTGAAATTCTTTATCTTCTTTACAGAAAGCTTTCAACTGTACAGTGCACAAATCTTTTGTCAGAGGAGAATTCTTAATTGCAGAGGCAACACAGGCAGCTCCAGAAGGTAAAGCTTGAGGTGATTTTTCTATAAGAATTGTAGTACAGACTACAGAAAGCTTTTTCATACAGTTTTACTTTATCAGATAAATCGATATAATGCACTTATGAAAACAAAGATTTTTATTGATGGAAAAGAAGGTACAACCGGCCTTAAGATTTTTGAACGGTTCGAAAAAAGAGATGATTTGGAAATCATTTCAATTGATGAAGATAAAAGAAAAGATCCTGTAGAAAAAGCAAAAATGATTAATGCTTCTGATTACACATTCTTGTGTTTACCAGATGCAGCGGCTATTGAATCAGCACAGCTTTGTACAAATCCAAATACAAAAATTATTGATGCTTCAACTGCACACCGTACAAATCCTGCATGGGCTTACGGTTTTCCAGAATTGGATAAATGTTTCCGCGAAAAAATTATTTCTTCAAACCGTGTTGCAGTTCCAGGCTGTTATGCCTCAGGATCAAATGCAATTCTTTATCCTTTAGTAAAATCAGGAATTCTTCCAAAAGATTATCCAGTTGTAATTCACGCAGTTTCTGGATACTCGGGAGCGGGAAAAAAAGCAATTGCTCAATATGAAGCAGAAGGTCGTGATAAAGGACTTGATTCACCCCGTTTGTATGCACTTACACAACAGCATAAGCATTTACCAGAAATAAAAGTTATGTCTGGACTTGATTATGAACCAGTTTTTAATCCATATGTATGTGATTATTTCCAGGGAATGACAGTTTCTGTAGGTTTACACGCAAGACTTCTGGCAAAAAAAGTTACAGCCCACGATGTTTGGGAAATGTACTCAAAGCACTACGAAGGAACAAACTTTGTAAAAGTTGCAGGTTTTATGGGCGAAGGAACTTTACCAGAACAGTTCATCCCTGCAAATACACTGGCAAATACAAATATGATGGAAGTTTTTGTATATGGAAATGATGACCGTATCATGATTACAGCCCGTTTTGATAATTTAGGAAAAGGTGCTTCCGGAGCAGCAGTTCAGTGTCTCAACATAATGATGGGCATTGATGAAACTACAGGATTAATCTAAATAGAAAAATTGATCAATTACTGAATCAAAATAATAAGCACAAAACATAAGCCTGATATTCACAAAGATATCAGGCTTTTTTTATTGACGATTGAAATATATGAATTATATTAAAAGAACTATGAAATGTTATATTTTGCGATGGAATTTAGAAAAAAATCATTTTACAAAAGAAAAATACGCAGACTTTTACAAAAGGTGGAAAGAAACACCAGAACAGGTTGGACTAATCTGGCAAATAGACCAGTGGGAAGATGCCCACAAAGGCGATATGTTCATAATCCTGCAAGATCATTCTGACAACGATGGAATTTTAGTGATTGGAAAGTTTGCCTCGGAACCTTACGAAAAAATCAGTCCACGCACAGGAAACACAGGTCATATGATTGATCTGGAAATCCTAACAGCCTTTGACAGGAATCCTGAAAGTAAGATTCTGGTAGCATTCCAGCTGGAAAAAGAATTCCCGGAAATTAACTGGCGGGATGGTATTTGTGGAGAACTGATTGATATGTTTGTTGCGGACAGGCTGAGCATTCGGATTATGGAAGAACTGATGGCACGAGATATCTGGG
>JAKSTK010000086.1 GCA_024402615.1 Treponema sp. | reverse complement strand
TTATTGTTCAGGGGGCTGCGGCTCGTACTGTTCGTATTCCAATTCCACCATGTACACTGGTTGGTGCAACAACAAAAGCGGGAAGTGTAAGTTCGCCTTTGCGTTCAAGATTTGGTTTTATTCCACGTTTTGAATTTTATACACAGGAAGAACTTGCTTCAATCATTAAGCGTTCAGCAGGTATTCTGGAAGTTGGAATTGAACAGGATGCTGCAATGCTTATGGCTCAGTGCTGTCGTGGTACTCCTCGTGTTGCCAATAGAGTTTTGCGCCGAATGCGAGACTTTGCTCAGGTAAAGGGTTCCAATAATATCACTATTGATATTATAGATGAAGGTCTTAAACGGCTTGAAATAGATGAAATGGGACTTGAAAAATATGACCGTGAAATCCTCCGAAGTATAATTCAAAATTTCGGTGGTGGTCCTGTTGGAGCCGAAACTCTTGCCATTTCCATTGGTGAAAGTATGGATACTCTTGAAGATTATTATGAACCATATTTAATTCAGTGTGGTCTTTTGCAGAGAACTCCAAGAGGCCGTGTTGTAACACCTAAAGCCTATGAACATCTTGGGCTGAAATTTGGTGATAACGGAACAAATCAGGGAACCTTGTTTGAATAACAAAATAGGAAAATTATGAAAACTAGTGATTTTAATTTTGATTTACCAGAAGAACTTATTGCACAGCATCCAAGTGGGGTGCGTGGACAGGATAAATTAATGCTTTTGAATCGGGAAACTGGAGAAGTAGAGCATCATTCAATGGATGATTTACCATCTCTTATTACTCCTGATACTCTTATGGTCTTTAATAATAGTCGTGTTCGTCGTGCCAGAGTTTACGGAATAAAAGAAACAACCGGCCGTGAACAGGAATTTATGTTCCTTAATACAATTGACAAGGAATGTACTACCTGGAACACAATGGTAAAAAATGCAAAAAAACAGAAACCTGGTATGCATTATAAATTTCCTGATGGAACTATTGGCACTATTATTGATGTTCCTGGAAATGCAGGTACTGAATTCCGTGCTATGAAGTTTGATTTTGCTATTGATGAAGACTGGTTTGAAAGAAACGGTCACATTCCGTTGCCACCATACATCCGCCGTGAAGATGATGATACTGACAGTGAACGCTATCAGAACGTGTATGCTGATCAGACTGGTTCAGCTGCCTGTCCAACTGCAGGACTTCATTTTACCGAAGAAATGCTTAAACGCCTTGATAATATGGGAATTGAACGCTGTTTTGTAACGCTGCATGTAGGATTAGGAACTTTCCTTCCTGTTCGTGAAGATGAAATTGAAAATCACAAAATGCATGAAGAATGGTATACAATTCCTGTAGAAACAGCACGCAAAATTAATGAAGCTAAAAAAGCAGGAAGACCAATTCTTGCGGTTGGAACAACTTCTGTTCGAACTCTGGAAAGTGCCGCAAAGAAAATAATTGATGAAGGTGGAGTTCCTGGAGCAAACGGTGAGTGGGTTCAGGCAGGAACAACTTCTACTTCAATTTTTATGTATCCTGGCTATAAATTTAATGTTGTAGATAAAATGTTCACAAACTTCCACACACCAGAAAGTACATTAATCATGCTGGTAAGTGCTTTTGCTGGTCGTGAACATATTCTCAGTGCATATAAACAGGCTGTAGAAAATAAATATCGTTTCTTCAGTTATGGCGACTGTATGTTTATCCGCTAGTTTATAAAACGGACACTACATCAACTGTTCTAAAGAATAACGGCAGAGATTAAAGAACTGCTGTGTTACACCGTCACTGATCATCTGGTCGGTGGCGGCAATTTCAAATGCTTCAATAATCCTTTCCATAATGTAATCAATATCTTTTAGGCGTAATGGCAATTTATAGCCGGTAAGGGTATTTTCAAGATTTTTATCACGGAAAATAAAAGGCCCTGCAAAAGCAATTCTTACCTGTGTCAGAGTGTTATTGTCTGTATCTGCCAGGAAGGCGAAAGAGGCAGACTGTGGATTGATTGAATGCTCTGGTCCAATTCTTCGGAAAATGGAAACTTCAGGAGCATAAAATGGAATTCGAATCTTAGAAAGAAAGCTTTTCTCTGGAATTCTCTCAAAATTCTGAATTGCAATATTTTCTTCTCCATTCTGTGATTGAAAAACAAGGCGTGAATCTAATGCCAGTAAAGGTGCATACAAAGTATGTTTATGATCTATGGCACAAAGATTTCCGCCAATAGTTGCAGTATTCCTTACAATAGGATTTGCAACACTGAGTAAAGCTTCATACAAAACTGGAGGAAGATGATTTTGACCTAATTCAAGAATGGCTGCAAGATTAGCTCCGGCACCAATATCGATATGACGTTCATGGCGTTCAATAAAAGATAAATCTGGATTGTTATAGGTAGAAATCATTTTTTCTGGAAGAGGCTCAATTAAAGTACATCCACCTACAACAGTTGTTCCCGGATTTTTGTTCAATTGCTGAAGAAAAGACTGCAGATCTTTTGCAAAAAATAATAAACTCATTATCGACCCCTCTGAAGTTTCATAACATAATCCAGTCCTTTATGCTGAATTTCCCAGGCCCAGATTACTCCATTAATAAGGGTTGTAAGATCTGTACAGCAGGGTGCCAGCTGCTTAAAGCGGTCCGCCAGTTCTTCTCTTGTAGGAGATTTAGAAAACTTAAGAACTTCATAAGTAGAAAAGATTTTTCCCGCATCACAATAACCGCAAAGATTAATCTGTGCCAGTTCAAAGCCTTTCATAATTGTTCTGTATTCTTCTGTCTGCGAAAAATATTCCAGAGTTGTAATATCACTGTTGTAAGCAATTCCCGCAGGAATTTTACATGCGGCAGAAGGTTTATCATTAAAAAGAATAGAGCAGGATCCACATATCCCCGAATCACATCCACATTTTACCGAGCTGTAGCCCATTTTACGGAGGACAGACATTAAAGAGGTTTCAGGATTCGCATCTATAAAAGTATTATCACCGTTTAGAATTACTGGAATTTTCATTCATTACCTCTTACTGTAGATTCAATTTCTCTGTCACGAATAAGTTCAAAAATATGCTTTTCTGTACATGGAAGCTGATTCAACTGAGTTGCCAGTGCAGAAGATAAGGCAGATGAAAAAGCGGCTGGTAAAACTTTGTGCACAAGGTTACCTGCTGAAACAGATTTTGATTTTGTCGGAACAAAGTTAATGGAAATATTGTCACAGTAGAAAGTTTTTCCTTCTACCAGCATAGAAAGTTCCTGCTGAACTTCAAGTAAAACTGCTTTTTTTGCAGAAACAGGATCCAGTAATTCACCGCAGTTAATACTAATCCAGATTCCTTTAATTTTTTCGTTGTAAGTATAAGTATCCAGTTCAATTTCAACAATTGCCGTAATATAAGATAAATTGTTGTAAGGAATTCCAGAGAAAGTGTCTTTATCCCAGAGTTTTTTTGTACTCAAACCCTGACTTTTTTTTGCAGTTATTGGTAACCCCTGATGGAATCTTTTTTTCTGAATATCATTGCAGCATTTTTTTATCAAATCATTAATTGTTGCAATGGAATTAAAGGAATTATCCGGACAGTCTGGGATATCTTCCAGAGGATATTCCGAATTGATTGTTACAGCTTTTTTGTTAATCTGGAGAATTTCGGCAGCAGTTTCTTTCCAGATATTGGCAACATAATCAGAAGGTTTAATTGCATGGATAATTACTTTTTCTGGAGAAACCAATGTTACTTCTACTTTTGGATTGTTTGTAAAAACGGTGGTTCCATTATAACCTGCATAATTAAAGCCTGTAGAAATGCCAATTCCCCGTAAAGGAAGCGCAAAAAATGGATTACTGTTTTTACGCAGACGGTCAATGGCATCCATGTTGAAAGCAGCATATTTACGATTAAAATCACTGATTTTTACTGCCTGCTCGTAAGTTGGAAATAATTCTTCTGAAGAAATAGAAATCGGAAATGATGAATTTTTAGAAATACTGTTAATTCTTCTGATATCTTCAGGGAAAATGCCTTTTTGATTACTAATTGTTTGAATCTGATTTTCAATTGCAAAAATTGCCTGATTTTCTACACTATTTAAACAGAAGGAAGTTGGCGGATTTTTTGAAGTGAAAACTCTTGTATTGATATATAAATTTTCCGGTTTGTAATAGTTACAGGCCGCAAGAGAAAGTCTTTCTGCAATTTCCTGTGCAAAAGGATTACAGGCTCCTGCATCCACCGAAATATCGATAGCCATTGCGGTAATTTTGCCATCTTCTGTAACTGCTGTTTTATAAGTAAATGTTGTATCAGGAGCTGGAAGCATAAAAGCATCCTGTTCTTCCTGTGAAAGTACCAGTTTTACAGGTTTTTTAGAAAGGTAAGATGCCAGTGCAACCTGTGCTGAAAGAACGGAATTACGCCATATTCCTGTTGAATAGAAGCCTGAAATTTTTGTTTTGTGAATATAAATATTTTCTGCAGGTAAATCCAGAACTTTGCTGATAATTTCCATTGCAGAACTTGTCCAGGCACAAGGAGCGTGAATAATTACTTTTTTACCTTCAGTATAACAACAGGCTCCTGCAGTTTCTGTCCACCCTGGAACATTAAGATTTATTTTCCATTCTTCTGAAGTTGTTTCTTCCGGAAATAATTGTGCTTCTGCTTCGGAAAGTTCCAGTTCCTTAAAAAGTCCTGTTTTTATTTCTTTATGTGCCAGTGTTTTTTCAATGTTTTCTTCATCATGAGTGTTATCAATTACGTTATCAAGAGAAGGTAAATCATTGAGGGAAGAAACAAAGTCGGAAAGTTCTGCAGAAGTGTCATCATTTTTTCTGTTAGCTTCGGCCAGAGCAATTGGCCGTTTTTGTCTTTTAATTGCCTTGTTTAATGCAGATTCCAGAGATTTTACATCAAAGTTTACAGAAACAGTTTCCAGCAGTTCCTGCAATTTTTCTTCATTGGGACCACATAAAATTCCCAGAGGTTCTCCGTTATAAAGGATATTGTCATAACCAAAGATTCTTACTGAAGATTTATTAATATCAACTTTTTTGCTTCCAGGAATGTCCTGCGCAGTAAAAAGATAATAATTTTCAGGTAAATCTGGAATATTAACACTTACAACTTTACCTGTAGCGGCAGGACTTCGAACCAGAACCGCATAAAGCATATCATTTTTTGAGAAATCACTGTAAAAATCTTTTGCTTCCAGGTTTCGAGTGCTGCTGTTTATCTTTTTTTTAGGCATGGTTGCTCATTCCTGTTTCTGTAATAGTTTTTATGACATATTCAATCTGTTCTTCTGTCATGTCAGGGAACAAAGGAATAGAAATTGTTTTTGAATATTGATTTTCTGCATTTGGATAATTTTCTGCAGTAAAATTAGAATCCAGAGATTTCCAGTAAGTAAAATGGAAAATTGGAATAAAATGAACAGAAATTCCTAAGCCTGCTGCCTGAAGTTTTTTTGCAAATTCTTCTCTGGAAATTGTTAATTTTTCCGGAACAATTCTCATTAAGTATAGATGCCAGGAATTTCCTTCGCCGTCTGGAGGGAGCTGAATAAAATCCAGTTTAGAAAAAGCTTCATTATAACGGTCTACAATCTGTTTGCGCTGCTGGTAGAAAAGATTTGCTCTGTCTACCTGGCAACAACCGATTGCGGCCAGAACATCAGGAAGATTAAATTTATACCCCGGTGCAATAATATCATATTCCCAGCTGGCTCTTGGAGAAGTGTAGCGGTCCCAGGTTGTACGGTCCATACCATGAAGTCTCATTACCGTCATTCGTTTAGCAAGCTCAGGATTTTTTGTACAAACCATACCGCCTTCTGCAGTAGTCATAGTTTTTGTTACATAAAAGGAGAATACTCCTACATCTCCAATAACTCCGGCACAACCGAGTTTTGTTGGAGAAGGGAAGGCATGAGCAGCATCTTCAATTACATAGATTTTATTTTCTGGTGTTGAATATTTTTTTGCCAGTTCCAGAATACGTTCCATTTTACAGATATTGCCTGCAATATGGACCGGAACAATAGCTTTTACTTTGTGACCATTTTCAGCATCTTTTTTAAGGATTTCTTCTATTTTATCTGGATCAATATTGTAAGAATCTTTTTCAATATCAGCAAAGTAAACATCAGCTCCAAGATGTTTACCGCAGGCAGCTGTGGAAACAAAAGTGTATGGAGTAGTAATTACAGCGGTTCCTGCTTTTACACCACAGGCTTCCATGGCAAGAATCATTCCGGAAGTGTTAGAGTTTACTGCCAGAGAGATAATTTCCGGACCACCAAGAGCTTCACTGAATTTTTTTTCAAATTCCAGAGCGTATTTCCCAGTTGTAAGCCAGCCGGAATCTAATACCTCCATTACAGCGTTTTTTTCTGCTTCTGTAATTGCCGCTCTATGAAATGGAACTTTAATTTCGCTCATAATTGCCTCGTTATTTATTGCTTCTAACAGCGGATATTTGTACTAAAGAATGTCTGTTCTTTTCTGACCGTCAGTTTTAATTTCTTCGTAAAAGTTTTTCAGACTTTCACAATCTTCGCAAAGAATATTTACCAGCTTTTCTCTGTTGCGGAAATCCTTTGAATTTTCTGCATTAAAGAAACAGATTGGATATAACTTATTCAATAATTTTTCCAGTCTTTCAGAATCATATTCTTTATTTTCAAGCATAAGTAATTTCTGATATTCAGTTGGAGTTGGATTTTCTTCATCCAGCCATAAAGGTTCAATAAGTCGTTCTCCTTTTCGTGCACCAACAATTTTAATATCAATATCTTTATATGGTTCAAGTCCGGAAAATTTAATAATTTGTTTTGCCAGTTCAAGAATCTTAATAGGTTCTCCCATATCCAGAAGGTAAGATCGACCATTTAATCCAACGCCGCCTGTCTGTAAAACAAGAGAACAGGCTTCTGGAATTGTCATGAAAAAACGCTCCATGTTTTCATCTGTTACGGTAAGTGGACCGCCGTTTTTAATCTGATCCTGAAAAAGTGGAAGAATTGATCCGCGGCTGCCAAGAACATTTCCGAAGCGGACAAACATAATTGCCTGTTTTGCATCAGCTTTTTTTGCGGCATCCAATACAAGTTTTTCACACAGCATTTTTGAAACGCCGTAAACAGAAACCGGCTCAACTGCTTTATCTGTAGAAATCAGAACAAAACGGTCAACTTTATGTTTAAGAGATGCATCCAGAAGATTTTTTGTTCCGAATACATTATTTTCAATTGCGGCAACCTGATTTTCTTCCATCATTGGAACATGCTTATATGCGGCACAATGGAAAATTACATTACATTTTGTCTGTTTAATAATGTAATCTACATATTCACGATCCCTCATATCACCAATGATTGGGACAACGGTTGCTTTTTCTCCAACTCCTTCCTGCTGTAAAACCTTCAGTTCACGGAAAATCTGACAGATAGAATTTTCTCCATGACCGAATAAATATAATCTTTCGGCACCACCAGAAAGCAATTGGCGGGCAAGTTCAGAACCAATAGATCCACCGGCTCCAGTAATTAAAACTCTTTTCCCGCGAAGATAAGAAAGGCTTTCTTTAAGAGAAATAGTAATTGGGGTTCTTCCAAGAATATCAAGAGGGTCAATTTCACGAGTCTGAACAAAATGTGCAGTTCCAGTTACTACCTGACTGATTCCAGGAAGAATTTTAATATGAGAAAATTTATTTGCTTTAAGAGTGTCATAGATTTCTCTAATGCGTTCTGTTGGGGCAGATGGAATAGCGATAATAGCTTCATCTAAATCTGAATTACTTAATATAGAAGTAACTGAACTGATAGGACCTAAAACTGGAATACCGTCAATGGTGGTACCAATCAGATTTTTGTCATCATCGAGAAATGCGTTTACTTTTCCAAAGATTTTTTTGCGCTTTATATCGTCAGCAATAGTCTGACCGGCAAAGCCTGCGCCGATAATATAGATTCTTTTTTCCATTTTCCCAACCTTTTTTAATATTATCACATCTGATATAAGTTCGCAATTCAATGAAAAAAAACTCTAAACCCGCATTAAAGAATCACCGATGTACATAATGATAGAAAAGTATAGTTTTTATTGGGGTGTTTTATGGGGAAACTTAAAACAACATTTCTTATTGCTTTTTTGATGCTAACAACCTGTTTTTGTTTTGCAAAACAGATTTCAATTCAGATTGTACAGCATGGAGCTGGAGCAGATTCTGTTTTTGAACAGGCTTTTCAGCTGGAAGACCAGTTACTGGATGGATTGTTTGAGAGTGGTTATATCGTAACTAATTCTCCTGCAGTTATTTCTAAATCCAGTTCTGAAGATTTGAACCTTTGGAATATGGGAATTGGGGATGCTTGGGAAGGCAGCTCTGATTATTTTGCTCAGATTAATCTGTTCTTTGATTCTGCTGAAATGGAATCAAGTGGTAATGCAGTTTTAAATAAAGTGGATTTAGCTGTTGCGTCAGTTAAAACCGGAAAGAAAATCAGTGGAAGCTCTTTTAAGACTTCAACAAAATTGATTGATAACAAAGCATTGAAGAACTTATCTTCAGATGTCATTTCAGAAATTTATAAAGCAATTCGTAGTAATAAAGCCTAAGGTGGGTAAGGTATGAATAATAAACTTTTTAAGATTATTAGTATGGTTGTGATGATTACTGCAGGAGTCTTTACACTGGCTTCTTTCAGTACATCTTTGGATGGAAGGGCAGTAGTTGTACAGGACGGAGAATTGCCAGAAGGTCTCTTTGCTAAGGCAGTAGGATATCTTCCTGGTGATGTTATCAATGTATCAAACATTAATGGGGAATCGGTTGATCTTCTGGTTGTTGGTGCACTTGATTCTTCTGAAGGTGTGGCTATTTTGTTATCTCCTCAAGCTGCTGCAGCAATTGGAATTGAAAAGAAATCCAATAACATCGTAAAGATTACAAAGCGCTCTAATCAGGAAGAAAGAGTATATGGTTCTGCTGTAATTTCACAGAATTATAATTACTCAAATTCTGAAGATACAGAATCTAAAGATACTGATGAAACTGAAGAAGAACTTGCCGCAGCTGCAGAACTTTTAGGCGAACCTGCTGCAGAAACTACTAAAGTAGAAGAACCAACCGAAGAATCATCTGAAGAAACTTCAGAAGAAGACGAACCATATTCACCTGAATATACAGAAACTGTTGAAGAAGAATCTTCTGTTTATGTTGATGATGAACCTCCTGAGGAAGATATTGCTGAACCATTTGATGAAGATACAGCAGAAGCAGTTGCACCTGTTGATCCAGTTGTAACAGAAAGAACTACAGAAGTTGTAGAAGAAGAACCTGCTGAAACTCCATACAATGAAGAAGGTTTTGAACCAGAAGAACTTGAGTCACTTGAAGAAACAGAAGAGGCTTCTGCAGAAGAAGAAGTAGAAGAACCTGCCGAAGTTGAAGAAGAAGCAGAAGAAGAAGTTGCTGGTGAAGCCTTTGAACCAGAAGAATTAGAAACTTACGAAAATACAAAAGCTGATAAAGAAATTGTAAAAGAAGAAATTCCTGCTGAAGATGAATCTGAAGAAGAATACGAAGAAACATATGAAGAATATGAAGATGATTCAGAACCAGAAGAATTTGAAGCAGATGAAATGTCAGATGAAGATTTCCTTGATGATTCAG
>JAKSTK010000085.1 GCA_024402615.1 Treponema sp. | reverse complement strand
TTCAGCGGAAAAATCTGTTTGTTGATGTTAAGGGCTATGGTGAGCGCGGTGTTACCTGGACTTTGGATTTTTTCAGCATTGAAGGAGACACTGAACGCTTTGATGATATGTGCTGGGTTCAGCTGGCTAACTACATTGATACTAAGGTTTTTGAGGGTGACGATGGAAAGCTGTATAGAATCGCTATGACTTTTGTGGATTCTGGTCACTATACGGATGCGGTTTATGCTTTTGTTGCCGGTTTTGGTTCTGGTGTTTATGCCTGTAAGGGTCAGGACTGGATTAAGAACGGTGAGACGTTCCAGGTGTTCAGCCCTCAAACTTTGAGCCGTATCGGTTTGCCTTTGGCTTATCATGTTAATACTGGAAAATTGAAAGATAGAATTTCCCGTTCGCTTAATATGCTTACCTGGGAAGGAAACGAGCTTCAGCCGGAATGGTACCCGAATTTTGCGGAAGATTTTAGGGATGATTATTTTAAGATGTTTGAAGCTGAGGAAAAAGTTGATGTTTACGACAAAGTAACAAACAAATGGGAAAAAACGATCTGGAAGGCTAAGCAGGGTGCGGATAACCATGCGTTTGATACTTATGTTTATAATTTGGCGGCTTTGGAAGTTTTTGCGGATGATTTCTGCAGGAATGACTGTGGGCTTGGGTTCTTGCATTGGCCGACTTTCTGGGATTATGCAAAACGCGGGGCGTTTTATTTTACGAAGGAGGGAAAGTAAATGCCAAAATATCAAGATGAATTTTATAAATATTTGATTGATTTGGAAAAGATGGAAAAAGAATATGATAAAGAATATTTAAATACTGTTTTTGAGGAATTGTTTAAATATTGGAAACAGTATGAACAGCAGGGAATAAAAGATAGTTTGCGACTTGCAATGGCAAGTACAAAATCTTATGTTGGAATGCCAGTTAGGATGCATTTAAATTAAAAAAAAAGGAACTGTTTCCGTTTTGGAAATAGTTCCTTTTTTTTATTTATTTAGTGCCAGTTCGATTAAAAATCTTGAGGTTGTTTTGCCTGATGCTTTTGCTAGCTGGCGGATTGTTTCTATTTCTGTTTCGGTTCCTGAAATTGCCATTGTTTTGCTTCTGGCTTCTGTGTCCTGGCGTTTGCGGCCTGCTCCGGCTCTTGCGCCGCCGTGGGTGTTTTTGGGTTCTTGATTTTCCAAAGTGATCTCCTGTATACTGATTTTAATTTCTACTGTTGTAGATTTTACTCGGTCCGGTTCCTACTGTCGTATTTTTGGAACCGGCCATTTTTTTTTATGCTGCATTTAGAAGGTTGATTAAAGTTTTTTTAGCAGCTTCAATTTCTGATGTATAATCAATTGATGTATATTTTGCTGACATTTTTTCAAGATATTTGATATGTTTTTTTGCATCATTAATTCTTGCCTTTTCATAAGCTTCTTTTGCAGCTTTGTAATATTTGTTTGTTGGTGTAATTAATACACGATCATTTTCAAAGTAATCTGTAATCATATCAGAATCGTTTGTTACATTTCCAAGTTCTTTTGGTAAGTGTTTGTAATCACGAGCTGTAATTAAGATTGATCCATTTTTTTCTGTATAAAAACATCTGATGTAATCACCGTTATTTTTAATTCCGTTTGCTAAAAGTTTTACTGTTGTTTTCATAATTTTACTCCTTTCTGCAGGCTGTCGTTCCTGCTTGATGATTTTATAATATATCTTTTCGCTTGAATTGTCAATAGTAATTCAACATTTTTTTATTTTTTTCTTGAAAATTTTGGGATTGTATTTGGGATTGTGTAATAACCGATTGAAAAAAATACAATGTTAGTATACAATAATTGTATATAGTAAGATACTATACAAAACGGGAGCGAGCAGAATAGATGCAGGAAATTGAAAAGCAACAGATTATTTTTGAAGCTGGAAAAATTAAAGCTATGGCAGATTTAATGGTTAATGCGAATCCAGAAGAAGTTGTTTTATCTGGGGATTCGGTTATTATTCTTGGATCACAGCTAATTGAATCTGTGAATAAAATTTTAGGTGTTATTAAATAATCTTTCGTTAACGCTATATTTTTTAATTAAATCTATTGTTATCCACATTTTATCCACACCTGTGGATAACTTTTAGGACTTCCAGAAATGGGAGTCTTTTTTTTTGTCTTGTAAATAGCATTTTGAACAATTGAATTCTATTCTGAAAATGAGGTGAATTATGATTGTTTTTGATGGTCACGAGTATGAGAGTGAGGCTGATGTTCCTGATATTGGTTCTTTTCGCTGTGATAAGTTGAGTAATGGGAAGCGGGAATATTATGGGCTTTCGGCTGATGTTTCTAAGTTGCCTACTAAGGCGGTTTATCCTCAGTATACGGATTTGAAAACTGGGTCTTATGCTTATTGTGTTGATGATGGTTCTGTTTTTATGTATGAAGAATCAACTGATATGTGGCATGAGCAGTAAGAGGTGGCTGGATGGATATTGTAACTCTTGCTCTGGCTAAAAAATTTACTAAAGATACTGCTATTCAGTTTGGGGCCGTTAAGGGTGCTAACTGTAAGGTTATTGGGACTGAGATTCAGGAAACTAAGACTAAGGTAACGTTCCAGTGGAAGAATGATGCTGACGAGGTTAAGACTTCTGACATTTTTATTCCGAACGGTGCGGAAGGTGTTTCTGTTAAGTCGGTTGTGGTGGATGCTGACAATCATATTATTGTTACTCTTTCGGACGATACGGAAATTGATGCTGGCGAGCTTGATACTGTTGATAGACTTGAAACTCCTTTGACTGCGACTGTTTCTATCGGGACTGTTACGGCTGGAAAAACTTATCCAAAGGGTACGGCTCTTGAGACTATTATCCGTGATATGTTGATTAAGGAAGAAGCTCCTGCTGTTGTTCTTTCGCTGGTGCCTTCTGCCTTGCTTTATGATGTTGTTGAGGATGAGATCAGCGAGATTACTCTTTCGGCTGTTGTTACTAAAAAGACTTATGATGTTAAAAATCTGAAATTCTTTGCGGATGATGTTCTTCTGGAATCCAAAGACATTGCTTCTGGTGGCACTTACAATTTTAAATTCGTGCCAGACTCTCCTATTAAAAAAGATACTGTGTTCAAGGTTGTTGTTTCTGATGGCAAATTGAGCGGTTCTGCTTCTAAGACTGTGAAATTTGTGGGCAAGTCTTATTACGGTTTTGTTGCCAAGGAAATTGGTGCTCCTACTGAAGCTCAGGTTAAGGCTTTGCAGAATAATCTGTTGAAAGATGTTAAGGGTTTTGTATACAAGAATGTTACTTTTGACTTTAACAAGATTGTTTATGCTTACCCTGCTGATTTTGAAGCTTTGAGTTCGATTAAGGACTTGGACAACAATATCAATTACACAAATTCATTTACAAAATCTGAAATTCAGATTGATGGCATTGATTATTTTGTTTACATCCAGAATAACGCTTCTAAGGCGGCTGGAATCAACGTTACTTTTGCTTAGGGGTTTGAAATATGGCTGTTAGTATTCTTGAAGGTTTTGATTATGGCGGAAACCTTCCTAATTTTTCGCGTGATTTGTTTGAAACTGTTGCTGACATGGTGGCTTTTTCTGAGGATTATTTGCCACCAGTTTTTGAATGTAATGTTCAGGAGAACGGCAAGCGTTACCGTTACAATGTTTCTAATTCGGTAGATCCTGAGCTTGGCAAGTGGCGTGAGGCTTCCAGCGGTGATGCTGATTTAAGCAATTACTACACTAAGAAAGAGATTGATGAAAACATCATTGAGCCTTTGGAAGAAAAGGTTGATGCAAACGCTGAAAACATCGGTGATCTTTCTACTCTTGAGGTTGCTACCTGGACCGATCTGGTAACGGCTGTTAATGGTCTTTACAATTCACTTTTGAGCAGCATTACTTATACTGTTGAATCTTCAAAGAAAATTCTTCGTCTTACTTACCGCAATTCTGAAACTAAGGATATTGATATTTCTGCCATTGTTGGTGAAGTGAAACTCAGTGAGCTTTCGGATGTTGATTCTTTGAATGTTCTTGACGGCAATGTTCTTGCTTATGACAATGCCAGCAGTAAGTTCAAGCCAAAGGATTTGAAGCTTGGTGAACTTCTGCAGACTGCCAAAGATTATACTGATGAACAAATTGCGGAAAGTGAAAAGGCTTCTGCAATGGATTGTGATGAAAAGCCTGTTTATGATGATGCTACTGGTGAAATTACTTATATCAGTCAGGGCGTTACTTACCACACTAAAGATACAAATACCTGGTTCTATTACAAAACTGCTGATACTGTTGTTCAGACTAGATGGATTAACGGCGTTGAGTTTACCATCGACTTGAGCAACATTAATCTTGATGATTATGTAAAAACAAACAAGGTTGCTGCTGAATATACTGGCGATGATTCAGAAGATAAAACAAAGGTTGCTACCCTTAAATGCCTTGATGATCTTAAAGGCATTATCAGTGATTTGCTTGCGGATAAGGTGAATGTTTCTGACATTGTAGACAATCTTACAAGCACAGATACAGACAAGCCTTTGAGTGCAAATCAGGGTAAGGAACTTAAAGATCTTATTGATGGTCTTGAAGAAGATAAACTTTCAATTCAGCAGGATGAAGAACTTAAAGGCAAGATTCCGGTTGTAGGTGAAGATGGAAAACTTACTTTCCAGGAAGGTTCTTCTACTGCTGAGAATGTTTCTTACGAAAACGAAAACTACCCATTGCAGACAAATGTTAAAAAGGCATTGGATGCAATTTGGGCGAAACTTGATTATGTTAAGCCTGAAATCACTTCATTTACTATGGATCCGGCAACTACTGAATATGAAGTAGGTCAGGAAGTTACTGAGATTGATTTTGCATGGACTTATAACAAGGATGTAACAAGTCAGAGCCTTAGTGATGTTAGTCTGACGGATGAAAAAGACAGAAGTGCTAAGTGGACTGGTAGCTTGAAAACTACAAAGACATTTACTCTTTCTTGTGGCGATGGTGAGAATTCTGCAAGTGCTACTAAGACAATCAGCTTTAAGAATAAGATTTACTGGGGAAGTGCTGCGATTCCTGAAGAATTCAACAGTGCTTTTATTCTTGGACTTTCAAAGAATCAGTTTGCAACAAGTTACAAGGGAAAATACAACGTTACTGTGGGTAGCGGTGAATATGCTTTTGTTTGCTGTCCTGCAAGCTGGAATATGCCTAATATCTGTAAAATCGGTGGATTTGGAACTGATTTGGTGAATGTGGGCGAGTTCAGTTTTACCAATGCTTCTGGGGGTACTTCTTCTTACAAGATTGTAAGAACTACTCACGAAGGTCTTGGTGCTATTGAAATGCTTTTTGAGTAGGAGGAATAGAAGATGGCTGTTAGAGTTGCAGATAGTTTGAAGCAGCAGAATGATTTGAAGTCATTTCCAGTTGCATACAGTGAAGATATTTGGATTGATAAGAATAAGGGTGAAGGAGAAAAGGATTATGCCGACCTTCAGGAACTTTACAACGAGGGTGCATTAGGCGGTAGTGGACTTCCTACACCCGAAGCAAAGGACAAGTTGCTTTTATCTACAGAAAACGAAGAAACAAGTGAACTTGAATGGTCACAAGTGGACTCAAACACAATTGGAGAAGTACCCTTTATCGGCACAAAAGAAGAATGGGAAGCATTAAGTCTTGAAGAAAAGGCAAAGTACAAGATTGTTAATTTCCTTGATGATGATGGAAGTGGCGGAAGTGTAGATAAATATTCCACAGATGAAGTAAGGACAAATAAAGTATGGGTTGATGGCAAGCCGATTTACAGGAAGGTTGTTACTTCTAGTAGTTTTACACATGCCCTCACTGTTTCAATACCAAATATTAAAGAAATAGTGAATATTATACACCGCAGAGGGTATGACTCTCGCCCTAATATATGGGTAATAGGTGACGGAGTTACAAACCCTAATGCTCTTTCTTATTCATATATCGAAAATGGTATAACTATATCTGCTTTATCTAGCAGTAATGTCATTTATGATTATACAGGTATTATTGAATACACAAAAACGAACTAAAGGAGAAAGAATATGTCTACAAATTACTATGACGCAGAAAATAATAAATTGATTCCTATTGCAGGCAAGGGAGATTTTCCTGCTGATTACGGAACTAAAGAAGAATTTGAAAGTAAAAAGGATTCGCTACCAGACGGAACAGTATTTACGACAACTGACGAATTTGTTGATAAAGAAGTAAAAATTCATGAATGGGTAAATGTATCAATGCCATTTACTCCAACTCGCAATGGATTTTTAGTAGCAAGAGGACAGGCAAATGCAGCAACAGGTTATATCATTATTTTTGAAGATGATGTAGGAGTTGCTAATACAGTTTCTCACAATGGATATACAGCAAGTAATACCATACCTGTAATTAAAGGCAAAACTTATACTGTAAGTACAGGTTCAATGGGTGATATAACTTATCGTTTCTACGCATTAGATTAAAAAGGAGAAAAAAATGGCTCAGTATATAAAAGATAATGGCGAATGGAAAAAAATCGGTGGAGTAGAAAAATACCCAGCAGACTTTGGGACAAGAGCAGAGTTTGACGCAAAGAAAGATGATTTACCTGTAGGAACTGTTTTTACTACTACAGATGAATTTATTGAAGGTGGTGATGGATGGAAACAGATTTGGAAAAGTCCAAATGGATATACAACTATCGCCTATATGTCATCTAGCCCTATAACACTGTCAGAATCCATCTTAAATTATGATGAATTGTTAATCGTTTCAGGCAGACGTGATAATGCTACTTATAGGATTCCATTTTTGAGCGAAGTAGTTCCGACTTCTTTTATCAAGGAATATTATTTTGATACGGGATATTCACAGTATGGTTTGATGTGTGGTAATTATGGCAGTTTGTACGTTTATATATTGTTTAAGGATGACCATACATTCACGATTAATGGAGATGGTAGTACTGGACTTTTTGCTATTTATGCAAGAGGGAAAAAGAATAACTAAGAGGAGGTTCTAATGGCACAGTACATAAAAGAAGAAGATGGAACTTGGACTAAAATAGGTGGCGTGGAAAAGACTCCTGAAGAATATTCAACTACTGAAACAAGAATTGGTACTTGGATTGATGGAAAACCGATTTATAGAATAGTGCTTTTGTGTGCAAAAGATACAACACTTATGTCTACGGGTTCTTGGATGGTGGTATCTGGTTGGAGTGAAACACCTCCAAACATAAAGGATTATGTACAAGTTAACCTTAATGGCGTATCTTATGCAAATCGTATTGATTTCAGCATAGAAGCAGATAAAAGTTTAAAATTTTATTGCTTAGCCTCTAATGTCCTCATTAAGGCAGGAAGTCCATTAGTTCTTGAATATACTAAAACAACTGATTAGCGAGGTAAAAAATGGAAATTGATGTTTTATTGCAGAATGTTGTTATTGCGGCGTTTGCCTGCGTGGGGTTGATTGAAGTTGTTAAGAATTTCTTAAAGACTGAGAAGAAGTGGATTTTTAGTTTGATTATGATTCCGCTTTCGGTTGCGTGCTATTTTGCGTGCGTGTGTTTGCCGGGCTGGGTTATTGGCGGGGTGCTTACTGTGGGGGTTACTCAGCTTTGTTACCAGACGATTGTGCAGACGTTCCAGGCGGTGGTGAAGATGATCGGAAATAAGGCGGCTGGGGTCGCTGGAAATATAGGAGGAAAAGATGAAGAAAAAGACATTTAATCTTGTAGCTGGTGTTATTGGCGGTGTTCAGACTATTGCTATTGCAGTTGTTACATTTGTTCAGCCAGCTTATGCGGTTCAGATTAATGCGGCTATTGGTGTTGCTGGAACTGCTGCTATTGAAATCTGTTCTTTGTTTGTGAAAACTGAATAGGTAGACGGAATTCATATTATAAAAAGTTTAAATGTGTTACAGTTTATGTGACACGGGCCTTGTTATTATCTCTAAGGATGTTACAGTTTATGTGACATCCTTTTTTATTTTCTTTTGTTTACGAAAGTTTGATTTTTTAAAGTTTTTGTTTTGTGTTACAGATTGTGTGATTTTATCCACATTTTATCTGTGGAAAAGCTTATTTTGTTGTAACAGTTTATGTGATTGAATTTATGGGGTTTTTGTAACAGTTTTTGTGACAAAGTGTAACAGTTTATGTAATTTCTTCTATATATCCAAATAGTTAACAAATAGTTTTATTAACAAATAGTAATAACTGTGGATATGTGGATAAAGTCACATAAACTGTTACATTCATCATTTTATAAATCAGAAGTTATAAGAACGTAGTGTTCATCTGTAATTTGTGGTAAATCACTTTTTTTGAGTGTGATTCCATCTGCTTGAATGGATATATTCAAGTTTGGAAGATATTTTTCTTTTATCTGTTGGATTAATCCTTTAAGATAATCGTAATTTCTCCATTCCTGATTTCTTGCACTATCCTCACCTACTGGCATAAATTGTTCGATTAAGGATTTTGATGGAATAAATAATGGGTCATTGTCACACAAACTGTTACATCTGTACATCAGCCAGGAATAAAGATCTTTTCCTATTGGGCTGGAAATTTCTTTATAAACTGTGTAATCAATTGGGACTGAATGTTCCCGGCTGTATTTTGTGAATTCATTTGATAATTCTATTGTTATAGCAACTGTTGATTTTGAATTTGCGTCTGAAACATCAAGACAATTAAAGTGAGACATAAAAGGAATTACACCTGTTGAAACTTTTGTTGCTTTTAGATCTTCTTTAAATTCAATGTAATCTTCTTCATCAAAAAGATTTTTGAAGAAATGTTTTTGGACTGTGGCTGTCTTTTTTTCTTCAAAAACAAATGTTGCTTTTGAGAAGTATTCCAGTTGATCGCGAATTTCTTTTCCTCTTGTTCTTGGAAGCTGTAATTCTTTTAACAATTGGTTTAATGAGTTGTATTCAATTGTTACGGTGTTGGTTCCTGAGTTTTTGGAAAGTACGGCATGGGTTGTAATGATTGAAAGTAAAAGGCGGCCGTATTTTCCGTATGGAACGTGTTCTATTCCTGTAAGAGTCAGTGTGATGTTGTTATATTTTCGTTTGAAAGGAAGATTTTTTACATCACGAGCTGGAAGGCCTGCTACAATGAACGGTCCTGGAACGTAAGCTCTAAGGTGTTTTTCTTCCTGGAGTTCTGGGAATAATTCTTCCATACCCTACCCTCTGTTAAGTACACGAATACCAGCACGAGAAACTGTCATATTTCCGGCTTGTACTTCACTTCTGATGTAATCCATGCAGGTAAATGCATATTCTGTCATTGAGATTCCATTTTCTGAACAGAATACTTTTATTGAGTTTCTTTCGCCTTTAGGTAAAACGAGGTTTACTGTATCTGCATTTTTTTCTTTTCTTTTGTTTTTAAGTGCAGTTTCTGATCTTTTTGAAACTGTATCGTTATCTTTGCCGCTTTCGATAATGCTTTGAAGCTGGTCGTGCATTGCAGGACTGATTGTGTTTGCGGTCATTGTTGGTTTTTTTTCTGTTTTATTGTTTCCTGTTAAAATTGCCATAGTGGTTCTCCTTAAAGATTATTTGCGATTACTGCGAGTGCATCCAATGTTTCCTGCTAGCCCTCACCTTCTTCTTTTGTTAAATATTGGATTGGTTTCTGGATTGACTGAGCGCGTTTGAATGCCTGGTCCTGTGGAACTACGAAGCAGTCGAACTGTTCCTGAGCGTCC
>JAKSTK010000084.1 GCA_024402615.1 Treponema sp. | reverse complement strand
ATGTAAAGAACGACTGGTTCTCTAAAGAAGTTTGTGGTGGACCTCATGTTCAGCATACACTCCAGATTGGTGACTTCAAAATTGAAAAGGAACAGTCATCTTCTGCTGGTGTTCGCCGTATTCGTGCTACAATCTCTGGTGGACTTCCGCTGGATAAGAACTAACAAATCATCACGATGCTTTGTTTTAACGTTCTTTTCGATTGGGAATCACTTGATAAGACGTAACAAATCATCAGATAAGAACTTTCTAAGAAAAGCAATAGTTCGTAACTTTTATGTAGACCTATTGTTTTTCTAGTAAACACGAAAAAAATATAAGGAATAATATATGAAAAAATTAGCACTTACATTTATGATTTTACTTGCCACAGCAGGCATGGCTTTTGCTCAGAGCGATTTGCAGGTTCTTTCGGTTGTTAAATACAACAAATCAGAATCAATTACTGTAAAACAGGTAAAAGCTCGTTGTGGAGTTTACGAAAAACAGTATGGTCAGAAATTGACTGTTGAACAGCGCAAGACAGTTCTTAATTCTTTGATTGAAGAAAAATTGATTTTACAGGCAGCTGCAAAAGCAGGTATTTCTATTCCTGACAGTGCTGTTGATCAGTATTTTCAGCAGTCTATGGCTCAGTCAACAGGTTTGAATGTTTCAGAAAAAGAATTAAGCGATTATATTAAGCAGGCTCAGGGTATTACTCTTGATCAGCTTTTACAGCAGCAGACTGGTATGAATATTGCTGAATATAAGCTTTATCTTAAAAATCAGCTTATTGCTCAGCAGTATGTTGTTTCTCAGCGTCAGGAAGAAATCATGAAACAGGTTGCTACTGACGAAGAAATCCGTGCTTTCTATCAGAACAAAAAAAGTGAATATGTTTGGACTGATATGGCAAAACTGTTTATGGTAATTGTTCCTAAAGGATCTGATCCAGACGGAGCAAAAACAAAGATTACTGATCTCAGAAATAAATATGTAGAAAAGAAAATGAGCGGTGATCAGATTGCAGCACAGTCTAGAATGGAAAATTCTGGTTATCAGGCTGGAGAAATGCTTATTCCTATTACTGAAGTTGGAGCTCAGGGACTTGGTATGACATATTCAAGTCTTTTGGATCTTTTCAACTCTCCAGAAGGTTATATTGATGAAGTTGTTGATGTTTCAACTTCTTACCTGTTCGTTGCTATTCAGAAAAAATATGATGCTAAATTGCTTTCACTTAGCGATGTAGTTTCACCAGATTCAACTGTTACAGTATACGAATTTATTCGCAATGCTTTGTCTCAACAGAAACAGATGGCTTATTTGCAGCGTGCTGCTCAGGAAATCGCAACTGATTTGCACAAACCTGGAAATGTAGAAGATAAGAAAATTGGAGCAGACTTAGAAAAGCTCCTCAATTGGGGAGAATAAGCCGTGTCACGAAGAAAGGCTCGTATTATTGCATTCCAGGCACTTTATTCCTGGGATGTAAACAAAGCTCCACTTGAAGATTTAATGAATTTTACATGGCTGGAAAAATCAGCTGCAGATGTAGAAGAATCTGAAGGTGAAGAAGTTGCTGAAGCAGTAGAAACAGCAGAAACAGAAGATACTTCAGTAACTGAAGAGCAGACTTTTGCTAAATTGATTATTGCTGGTACAATTGATCATATTGATGAAATTGATGAAAAAATTAAAGCTCATCTTTCATCAACCTGGACTTTTGAGCGTATCAACAGAGTTTCTCTGGCTATTTTAAGAACAAGTATTTATGAACTTTGCTTTGTAGAAGAAGCAGTTCCTGGAATTGTAATTGATGAAGCCGTAACAATTTCTAAGAGTTACGGTACAGACGATTCTTTTAAGTTTGTAAATGCAGTTCTTGATAAAATTGGTAAGAATGAAAACAAATAAGTTAAAACCTGTTGTTTTATCTTTATTATTAATTTCACATATTTTTGCTCTGTTCTCTTGTAAAATGAGGGCAGAGCAAATGTCGTTAACCGGACAATTTGATCTTATTGATTCCTATATTCTGGATAATCGAATGAAGGAAGCTTTAAGTGAACTTAAGTCTGTAGAAAAAAAACTTTACGATTCCTGGTCATATCTGGGAGTGTATAAAAGATATGTTCAGCTGGGAGAAAATACTTCCGCAGAAAATATCCTCAAAAAAGCAATTAAAAAAAATAGCAGTAATGTAGAATTAATTGCTGTATATTCTAAATTTTTGATTCAGCAGAATCGTTTTGATGAAGCACTTAAACTTTCCGAAAAACTTACAACTTCAAGCCGTTATGCATCCATTTATTCAGAAGCTTTATTAAAGAAAATGAAAAGCGATCCTGTTAATAAGGATCCAGCTTTATATAAAAAACCAGACCTAAATAAAATTTATGTTGATGCCTATAAGACAAGCAAAAATCATGTATGGCTCAGGAACTCAGCAATTTTCAGTTTACAGGAAGGTTATTTTGATGTTGCCGCATCTTTGTTGCCTGGAAGTTTTTCTGATTCGGATGATGCTTATTTCTGGGGGCAGGTTTTATTTGATGCGGGAATGTATTATGAAGCTGTAAATGCTCTGGAAATTTCAAAAAAATATTTAAAGGATTTCCCAAATACCTTTGACCGGAGTCAGACTAAAGTTTCTGAAATTCAATTAGTTGCGCTGGAATCTGATGCTTTTATTGCTTTGTCGGATATGGAACGGGCAGAAAGTCAGAGACAGACAATTATTTCAAAGCTGGATACTCTTAAAAACATTAGTGATGCCGATAAAATTCTTCTTCCAGTAATTGCCGTAAATAGTGCTGTTTATGCAGAAAATATCGGTGATAATGATACTGCTGCGGACATGCTTTTTTACTCTGTTACAGAATATCCTGAATTTACTCAGGGTTTGCTGATGTATGCTGATTTTGCGTATCGTTCTAATCTTGAAAGAGAAGAAGACGAAGAAATGAAAACTCTCCGTCGAAATGGTCTTGTATCCATTGAAATGGAAAAATATGATAACCGCAGAAAAATTCCGTTAAGTGATGCAGTTTACAGAATTGATGCTGCATTGGAAAAACAAAAAAATCCATATCTTTCTATAGCAAAACTTGATTTGAAGTATAAAACCGGAAGAGTGTATTCCGTAGAAGAAAAGACTGCAGATTTGTGGCATATGCTGGAAAATAATTATTCACAATCTGTTAAATATGAAGATCTGTTGGTTCAGTATACACTTAGTTATTTATTAAAAACTAACCAGATTGATGATGCATATATGCTGTTCAAACGCTATATGCACGAAAGTTATGGTATTCCATTAACCGCACAGAAAAATAAAGCAGATTTCTGGCAGGAATTTATTAGAATATTACCAAAAGTAAATCTTCGTTCTGCTGAATTTGGTGCCTGGTTTGCAGCTCATTACGGACTTTATGATGAAGCATTCCGTATTTATGAATACTGTGTTTACGAAAGTGGAGGAATTCTTTCTGAAGGATTTGTTTCACCATATGTTTCTTCAGTTTCCTGTATGAATCTTGCTGATATGTATTATTCTACCGGAAATAAAGCAAAAGCTTTGGATTTGTACGGTAAGTCAGCTGGACGGGAAAGTAATAATTATTTGCGTTCGGAAATGTTCTATCGTATTGCATGTATTTATGTAGAAACAGGAGATAGAAAAAATGCACTTCGTTCTATAGATTATGCTGCGTCTATCTATCCGAATAATGCCAGAGCACAGTTGTTAAAAACTAAATTAAAAGACTAACAGATATTAATATAACCGCAGTTAAAATAAAAAAAGATACCTTTTCAGGTATCTCTTTTTTGTTTCAGTAATATCAACTATTCAATGATAGCGATAATGTCATTCATTTTAAGAATGAGGTAGTCTTCGCCGTCAATCTTTAATGGTGTTCCCGAATATTTGTCATACATAATTCTGTCACCAGTTTTAACAGTGATTTTTACTGTATCTGTTCCAGGTCCAACTTCTACAACTGTAGCAGTCTGTGTTTTTTCCTGAGCAGCTTCTGGGATAATAATTCCACTTAAGGTTTTTGTTTCAGCTTTGTCGTTCTTTACAAGAACTCTGTCTGCTAATGGTTTAACTTTCATATTTTTACTCCAATTTATTTGATTATCAATAAGTTCTTTCGAACTACTAATAAATATAATTATTCTTTTATGCTATCGTCAATAAAATTATGCAGCACTTACAGTTTCTGCTTTTTCAAATTTCTTTACGATAATCTGTGCTACAACTAAAGCTGCAATAATCAAAACACCAATAAGGTCAGTAACCAGACCAGGCATAATACAAAGAATACCTGCGGCAATGAATACCAGTCGTTCAATAACAGAAGTTGTAATTCTTATACCTTTATTGTTTGTATAACCGGTAGTTTTAAATCCGTAACCTTCAAGTCCAACGCTGATACCAAACATACCAATAAGGGCTGTAATAATGATGAGAATAATGTCAAATACCTTTGCATTAATCATAAGCATTTGTGGGTTATAAACAAACATGTAAGGAATAATAAATGCACCAATGGCAAGTTTTGTGGCATTTACAGCGGTTTTCATCGGTTTAGCCTTGGCAATGGCCGCACCAGCAATGGCTGCAAGGGCTACAGGAGGTGTTACATCGGCAATAATACCAAAGTAGAAGGCAAACATATGTGCTGGAAGAATATTAATTGCTTCTACATTTGCTGCCTGTCCGTACAAACAGGTAATAATTGCAGAGGCGGTAATTGTTGATGTGATAAGGTAGTTGGCAGTTGTAGGAGCTCCCATACCAAGGATAATAGAAGCAACCATTGTGAAAATCAAAGTAACAAAGAGACTTCCGTTTGCCAGGCTTACAAGACCTGCACCAAGTTTAAGTCCAATACCGGTAAGTGTTACAATACCAATGATAATACCAGCCATACCACAGGCAATTGCTACAGAAATAATATTTCTTGCAGCAGCACACATAACTTCAACCATATCTTTAAGGAATTTCAGACAAACTTCTTTTCCAAAAACTTTACAGCCAATTGTCCACTTTTCTTTTGTTGTTTCTACAGCTTTAATCTGTGGGATTACAAGTACAATGTAACGAACAATTGTAGAAAGAAGGAGAATAGCAATACAGCTGACAATACCAAGAAGAGCTGCATAGTTAGCAGTTTTTCCCATACAGAGGAATACGATGATTGCCAGTAAAGGAAGAATCATGTAACCCTGTTTTAAGAAAAGAGGCCAGAATTTTGGAAGCTGATCCTTTGGAAGTCCTTTAAGACCAAGTTTTTTTGCTTCAAGATGAACTGTAATAAAGATTCCTGCAAAGTAGAGAAGAGCAGGAATAATAGCAGCTTTTACAATTGTAATGTATGGAACTCCAACACTTTCCGACATAAGAAAGGCTGCGGCACCCATAATTGGAGGCATCAATTGTCCGCCTGTAGAGGCAGCGGCTTCAACGGCACCAGCAAATTCACCTTTGTAACCAAGTTTTTTCATCATAGGAATTGTGAAAGAACCAGAACCTACTGTGTTAGAAACTGATGATCCGGAAACTGTTCCAAGAAGTGCAGAAGAAAGAACTGCAACCTTAGCAGGACCACCAGAAGCACCACCGGCAATTGCGTTACAAAGATCAATAAAGAACTGACCAATACCAGTTTTTTCCAGTAAAGCTCCAAACAGAATAAAAAGGAAAATAAAGGTTGCACAGGCTCCGATTGGAGTTCCCATAATACCTTCTGTTGTATAGAAAAGGTGAGAAACAATACGAGTAAGCTTGTATCCGCGGTGATTCAGGAAACCTGGAATATATTTACCAATAAAGGCATAAACAATAAATACTGCTGCAATAATCATAATTGGAAGACCAACAATACGACGACAGCCTTCAAATAAAATCAAAATAGCAATAATACCAATAATAATATCCAGAGTATGATAAGCACCTGCTCTTGAGTAGAGTGGTGTAAAGGTTTTACCGGTTATTTTTCCTAAGAAAGCAAGTGCACCCTGAGAGTAACCAATTACAATGTAGAGCCAGGTACAGGCACCAATAATACCTAAAAGAACATCATACCAAGGCAAGGTGTTTTTAGGTGATTTTTTTGAAACAGGGTACAGGAGGAATGCCAGAAGGCTTACAAATGCAAGGTGAGTTGCACGAACAACCTGAGCCTGAATGTTTCCTGCCAGTGTTGCATAAAGCTGAAATAAACAGAAAATTACAGAAATAATAATTGTAATGTAACGTCTCCAGCATTTGTGTTCTCTGTATGACTGTTCAGGATCTAAATCCTGAATTATGGATTTCATTTCCTGCTCATTTGTTGTTGGAAGAATCGAATCAATTGCTCCGTCAACTGTTTCGTTTTCATTTGTCTGGTTTTCCATGGTGCCTCCTGTTATAGTGTATCCAGGTTCCTTCCTGTTACACTTTTAGTAATATATTTAAGTAGAGAAATTCTCTTTATTTCCAGAATTAAACTTGTCTGCTGCCTGAAAAAAGCATCAAGACGATATTCTTTTGATATTTCTATATCGTTACCGACTGCAATTGTATGATCTGCAATTGTACCTACTGCAACCAGAAATTGTTTTTTTATACGGTTCATTCCGTGAATCTCATAACCGCCGTCAAAAACTTCAAATTCAAGATTTTCTTCTTCATCTGGTTCTATGATTCCAGCACCGTAAGAAACAAATCTTGAGCGGTCCATAAGTAATTCATTATATTCTGCAGCTTCATAATAATCGTGGATTCTGCCTTTGTTTACACTGTGGGTGTAAGAAATAATAAATCCACTGGAAACTGCCTGTTTTGATATTAAAGATTCTTTGTTATTCTTTCTGTTTGTTACAGAAAGCACCTTTTGTGAAGGTAAAAAAAGAATGAAAATTAATGTCAGTAAAATTAAACAAACCGGTAACCAGAAAAATCTGATTATCGGTTTGATCTTATCAGAATATTTCAAAGTGATAAGCCGGATTAGTTAAGAACACCAGCTTCTTTGTAATATTTTGCTGCACCTGGGTGGAAAGGAATAGAAATACCAGTAACTGCAGCTTCTGCAGAGATTTCTTTACCTTTAGCGTGAGCGTTTCCAAGTTCGCCGAGGTTAGCAAAGATTGATTTTGTCATTTCATAAACTGTAGCATCATCAAGATCTTTAGTTACAATAAGTGTAGCTTTGATAGCGAGAGCTTCAGTATCTGTGTCAGTTCCGTTGTATGTTCCAGCAGGAATTGTTGTTGTTGTGTAGTATCCGTATTTTGCTTTAACTACATCTGATTCAGCACCAGAAACTGGAATGAGGATAAGACCAGCTGTGAAAGCAAGTTCCTGAAGAGCAGCATTTGGAACACCTGCAGTAACAAAACAAGCATCCAAAGTACCATTCTGAATACCATCAGCAGATTCTTTGAATGAAAGATTGTTTTTCTTAATATCATCAAATGTGATGCCATAACCTTCAAGAATCTGTTTTGCGTTGAATTCTACACCAGAACCAGCAGCACCTACAGAAACACGTTTTCCTTTAAGGTCAGCAACAGTTTTAATTCCAGATGATTTTGAAGCAGCAATCTGAACAACTTCTGGATAAAGAGTTCCGATAGCAGCAATGTTTGTAAGTTTTTCACCAGCAAACATATCTGTTCCGTTGTATGCATAGTCCATAACGTCGTTCTGAACGATAGCATATTCAGCGTCTTTCATGTTTACGAGACGAAGGTTTTCTTTTGAAGCACCTGTAGACTGTGCAGTTACGTTCATTCCTTCAATTTTTGTGTTCCAGAGATTAGCAAGAACACCACCGAAAGCGTAGTAAGTACCAGATGTACCACCAGTAGCAAGAATGTAGTTCTTTTTCTGAACTTTAGCCTTTGCTTCACCATCTTTTTTTGTACAGCCTGTTAATGTAAGAGCAAGAACAGCTGCTAAAAGAAGAGTTACTTTTTTCATTATTTGTCCTCCAAATTAAATAATTATTTTTTTCAACTCAAATATTCTACTATAAAATAGAGAATATTTGTAGTGTTTTTTACCTATTTTCTTTTGCCGGTAAGTCTCAAAAGTGAAAGGAATATGTTGATAAAATCAAGATACAGTTCCAGTGCGGCAATAATGGCAACCTTCTGAAAACCTTCCGAGCCATTATAATATTCAGAAGTTTTCATGATTTTCTGTGTGTCGTAGGCAGTAAGTCCTGTAAAGATTAATACTGATGCAATATCAATAACGTAACTGAGCCAGTTTGCTTTAAGAAGATAATTCAAAAGAATTGCAACAATTAATCCAAAAAGAGCCATTATAAGATAACGGCCAAAAGACATAAGGTTTGTTTTTGTAAATGCACCGAAAATTGACATTCCCAGGAACATAAGGGTGCAGACAATGAAGGCGTTTGCAATTGATGGTAATTCATAAACCATAAAAATTACAGAAAGAGTCATTCCGTCTACAACCGAGTAAATTATAAAAAACAGCGAAGCCCAGAAGACAGGAAGTTTTCTAATAAAGATTGAAAGAACAAAAACTAAAAGCAGTTCAAAAATAATCAGAGCTAAATATCCGTAATTTGCCATGGCAAGAAGGAATTTGGGATTAAAGAAAACACTGTCATAGCTCATCATAGAGAAAGTGAGGAAAGCGGAAATGGCACTAAGCAGCATGGCGATTGTCATCCATCCGTAAACTTTTGCAATAAATTTTCTGCCTGCAGTTTCTTTTACAGACAGTTCGTTCTGAAAACTCATAAATAACCTCCTGTGTTATATTTTTAAATTTAGAAAAATTGGGATATAGGGTCAATAGTCTGAGGATAGTAAGGTAAAATAATGCTTATTATATTGAAAAAATAGTGTATTCGGTATATTCTTTTAGGGATTTTTTATCAGGAGTAATCAAATGGCAGCAGAAAAATTTGATTTTTCAATTGAGACTCTTGGACCATGTACAATCCAGTCTCCAATTAAACTTTCAACACAACCTGGCGATTATACAGCCAATTATGTAAGCGATAACTCTTATGTTATCAATGAAATTAATGTTTTTGATACATCAAAACCAATCGTTTTAGATTCTTCTAACCTTATGCAGAAGGCTGGACCTCGTGAAAAGATTTATTTTGATCCAACTCACGCTAAAGCAGGTATTTGTACTTGTGGTGGTCTTTGTCCTGGTTTGAATGATGTTATTCGTGCTATCGTTCGTTGTTTGAATACACGTTACGGCGTAAAATCTATCAGAGGTTATCAGTTTGGTTTCCATGGTTTCTTTGCAGAAGAAGGATATGAACCAATTGAATTAGACCGCTATCTCATTGATGAAATCCACAAGATTGGTGGTACATATCTTGGTACAAGCCGTGGTGGTGGAACTCGTGTAGAAGAAATTGTTGATTGTATCCAGAGAGATGGAATTAATATGCTCTTTATCCTCGGTGGAGACGGAACTCAGCGTGGTTCTTATGATATTGCATGTGAAGTTGAAAAACGTGGAATTAAATGTGCAGTAGTTGGTGTTCCAAAAACTGTAGATAATGACCTTATGTTTATTGACCGTTCATTCGGTTTTGAAACTGCTGTTCAGAAGGCTAAAGATGCAGTAGCTGCTGTTCATATGGAAGCTGCTTCTCAGATTAATGGTATTGGTCTTGTAAAACTTATGGGTCGTGAAGCAGGTTATATTGCTACAGAAGCTTCTATTGCTTCTCACGAAACAAACTTCTGTTTGATTCCTGAAGTTCCATTTGAAATGGAAGGCGAAAATGGATTCCTTGCTTGTCTTGAACGCCGTTTGCAGAAACGCGGACACGCAGTAATCGTAGTTTCAGAAGGTGCAGGTCAGGATTTGCTTACTTCAACTGGTGCTACTGATGCTTCTGGTAACAAAAAACTTGCTGATATTGGTTTGTTCCTTAAAACAGAAATTGAAAAATATTTCAAAGCAAAGAAAATGGAAATCAATCTTAAATATATTGATCCTTCATATCAGGTTCGTGCTGCAGTTACAAATGCATTTGACTCTGTATATTGTGAAAGACTTGGTAACAATGCCGTTCACGCAGCAATGGCTGGTAAAACAAAGTGTGTAATTGGTCTTGTTCATGACA
>JAKSTK010000083.1 GCA_024402615.1 Treponema sp. | reverse complement strand
AACAAAAGGGACAGAGTAAATTGATACTTACTGATAAAAAAGGCTTCCGTTGCACAAAATCCGCCCCAACTGCTGAAGGCCAGACTTCGTCAGAGAATTCCGTGTGCGCTTCGCACTAAACCTGGTTGTAAGCCTTCAGATGTTGTTGCGTTTTTTGTTCCACTCGCGCCTTTTCACCATCATATTGATTTACTCTGTCCTTTTGTTTCAACCATAGCGTAATTTACTCTGTCCCTTTTGTTTATATTTCAAATACTGTATAATCCATATATGAAAGCTTTTGTCTTTGACCTTTTCTGGACTTTAATAAAACCCGAATTACAAACTGATAAACCCACAGAAAACAAAATTGTAGGTCTTTCTGTGCAGGAATGGTTTGAAATTTCGGAAGATCATAGAGTTGCAGATGACCGTTATTTAGGAAAAGATCGTAACGAATTAGAAATGATTCGGAAAATTGTAAAGCTTTTGCCTTTTGAAGTACCAGAAGAAAAAATCCCTCTTATTCTGGAAGCCCGCTATGAAAGAATCCGTGATGCAATCATAAAAGTTAAGCCAGAAATTCTTTCTACCCTCCGTAAGCTCAAAACTGCAGGCTACAAACTGGCAATAATCAGTAACGCAGACACCATTGATATTCACTACTGGCATCAAAGTCCTCTGAAAGAGCTTTTTGATGAAGTAATTTTCTCCTGTGATGCAGGAATTATTAAGCCGGATGAAAAAATCTACAGACTGGCCGCTGAAAAACTGGGCATTTCTACAAACGAATGTTTCTATATTGGAGATGGCGGCAGCAACGAACTGGAAGGGGCCCGTAAATCAGGAATGAAAACTATCCTAACTGAATATTTTTCTGTTAAGGATGAACCTCGCCGCACAAAAATCAAAAATGACGCAGATTATATAATCAGCGATTTTAAAAAATTAATGGAGTTTATCTAAATGAAAAATGAAATCAAATTAATCCTGCTGGATCTGGATTTCACACTGCTAAACAGTCAAAGGAAAATCACACCAAGAACTTTGGAAAGCCTTAAAAAATGTCAGAAAAAAGGAATCCTTATCGGTTTTTCTACCAGCCGCGGAAATTCCAACATTGCCGAACAGCTGAAACTTGTTGAACCAGAAGTTGTAATCAGTAGTGCCGGTGGCTGTATCTACTATAAAAACGAATTACTTCATACTTCAATTTTTACTCTTGAAGAAACAAAAAAACTGTTTGAAGCAACTTATTCTATTTTTGGAGAAGGTGTTGAAGTTACCTGCGATACTCTTGATGATATTTTCTGGAACCGTAAGGAAAATAAATCGGAACAGTATTCACCTTGGGCTAAATTTGATGATTTTAAGAATTTTAATCAACGGGCAATGAAAATCTGTATTCAGACAACTGACGGTGAAAAAGTAAAACAGGTTGCTGAGCAGATTTCTGATTGCGATTATCTTCCTTTCAGTGATATTCCCTGGTATAAACTTAGCTGCAAAAATGCCACAAAAGAAAATGCAATTCAATTCCTTTCAGATTATTTGAAGATTTCTACTGAAAACATGGTTGCTTTTGGTGACGATTTTAGTGACATGGGAATGTTGAAAATGTGCGGGATTGGAGTTGCTATGGGAAATGCAATTCCTCAGGTAAAAGAAATTGCAGATGAAATTACAGAAAGCTGCGATGAAGATGGTATTGCTGTCTGGATTGAAAAAAAACTTCTGTAGGTAAACATAATAGGTAGATATAATAGGTAACATTATATGGGAGAAATAAATAATACTGAAAAGAAAAATGGACTTACCGGTAATATTCTGAAATTTATTGCCATTCTTGCTATGACACTAGACCATTTTGCCTGGTTTATAAGTTTGGATTTCAGTTATTCCTGGTGGACGGTTGTAATGCATTTTATTGGCCGCATGACTATGCCGATTATGTGCTTTATGATTGTTGAAGGTTATTATCACACCCGCAGTATAAAAAAATATCTTCTGAGACTTTTCATTTTTGCGGTGATTTCGCACTTTCCTTACAATTTCTTCCTTGAACCTTCTGTGAAATCCCTTCTTAGCTTCAGACAAACCAGCATTATCTGGCCTCTGTTCTGTTCGGTTTGTGCTCTTCTGGTAATTGATAACACACATTGGGAAAAACATCTGGAAGGCTGGCAGGAAATTCTTCTGATTTTAATTACAATTACTGTTTCTATGCCTGGCGACTGGTTTGTTTTCCCAGTTCTTTGTGTGCTTGTAATCAATAAATATCGTGGAAATCTTACAAAACAGTGGATTGGAGTTCTTGTCTTAATGTCACTGATGGGACTTCTGATTTATTTTACGACAAAAAATGTTCTGTACGCTTTTTCACATTTTGCAGTAATAATTGACTGGCCGCTGATGGCACTTTATAACGGTGAACGGGGCAAATGGAAAGGAATGAAATGGTTCTTCTACATTTACTACCCGCTGCATTTACTGATTTTTGGATTAATTAAGTTTTTTATGAACTAAGATCAGAAACTACCAGCCGCGCATTCTCTTGTTTTCACGGTAATTGGCCCTGTCGCGGGAGAATACAGATCCCCAGTTTACAGATACAAACTGATCGGTTTCTGGATTATAAAAGTGGATGATTCTTTTTGCCATTACGCTGGTTCTTGTAGAAACATAGCTCATATAATCAAGATAGCACCAGAAATTGGCAATCATATAAAGAATCGAAAGTGGAATCATGAACAGAGCATAGCCAAGACAAATCACCATAAGAATTGATTTAACAGAGCGACGAATTGGAAAAACTGCATCAAGAAGAATCAGAAGAACAATTGCAGCAACTCCAAAGAGAAATTTATAAAAACTAATAAGCAGACAATCTTTAAAGTATTTTCTTGTCATATAACAGGTGAAAAGAAATTCTGTAGGATCATATTCCCCTTCCTGTTTATCAAAATAATGATTAACTTTTCGGCTTTTAAATCCTTCTTTTTTGAATTTTACAAAATATTTATTTTCATCAGATAAAGACATTGCATTTACTGCTTCTTCCATAACTCTGCCCCCAGGTTTTGTCCTATATTTATATAGTCGTTAAAACGAAAATTTTGCTGACTAAAATTTAGAATAATTCTCCTTGAATAACAACATTTTTTTCCTCTTCCGGAAATTGGTGCAAATAACTGAAACAAGCATCATTTGAAGAAATAATGTTATGCTGCTTACAAAAATTATAAAAATATTTCATAAGCTGGTTATTATTTGAACTGCTGATTTCGTAAGCATTCCCAAAATGCTGATGAAATTTTTTACTCATTCCAGACCAGTTTTTTTCCAGCTGCTGATAAAAATATTCCCGGTTTCCTTCCCGTAAAGTTACCCCAATTCCAAAGTTGATAATCCCATATACACCAAGTTCAGCACAGTAATCCAGAAGTCCTTTAAGATTTTCCATTGTATTATTAAGCCCCGGAATAAACGGACAAAGCCAGACCACCACTGGAATTCCAGCTTTTCGAAATTCCTTCATAACTTCAACCCGACGACTGGTAACACACACGGCAGGCTCAATTTTACGGCAAAGATCATCATCAAAAGTTGTAAGAGTCATTTGAAGAACTGCTTTTGATTTATTATTTATGGAAGAAAGTAAATCAAGGTCACGCAAAACCAGGTCAGATTTTGTCTGAACCGCTGCACCAAATCCATACTCCTCTATAATTTCCAGACACCGGCGGGTAAGCTTCAAATCCTTTTCACAATGCATGTAAGGATCACACATACTGCCAGTACCAATCATGCACTTTTTGCGTTTGTGCTTCAGGGCGTGTTCCAGTAATTCAGGGGCATTTTGTTTTACTTCAATATCTTCAAAGGGCTCGGGAGTATGATAACACTTTGAGCGGGAATCGCAGTAAATGCAACCATGTGTACATCCACGGTAAAGGTTCATTCCGTTTTGAGACGATAAAATTGACTTTGCTTCAACAAAATGCATAGAGATAGTATAGCATAAACAAAAGGGACAGACCCACTATCATAAACAAAAGGGACAGAGTAAATTGCAATTTACTCTGTCCCTTTTGTTTTAACCACCGCCTTTTATCGCATTTATCGTATTTCCATTTTTAATCCGCCAGAAACTACCGGCAAACCAATTCTGTATTTCTGATATAAGGCAGGTCCACAGGAATTGGAACCTACACCGGCCATTTTGTAATCAATGCAGAGAATATTGTATTGAGATTTTTCCAGTTCATAATTGTGCCGATTTGAAAATAATTCTTCCTGAGTATATTCAGAGGCATTAAAACTGAGGTTCCTGTCTTTTGCAGTGAATCTTAAGAAATAATCTGGACCAGAAGCTTTTACATAACGGCAATCATAATGGGAAGAGTTTTCCTGCGGTTTAATATAAGGTTCATACATATCAGAAATTTTCTGAGAGAACTTACCTACGTAACAAGCCTGATGTTTGTCGATATAACTTTCGGTTGGCCCAAATCCAAAGTATTCCATTGTATCAACCGATTTTTCTACAAAAAGTCTGATGCCAATTCGTGGTAAAAACTGAACCTTTGAAGAAGCTGTAAAATTGAAGTCTATTTCCAGAGAAGAATCGTCATTAAAAGTGTAAGTAACATCACCGTACATAAAAGGCTGATGGATACTCCAGCCAAAAGCTTGTTTGACGAACAGTTTACTCTGTCCCTTTTGTTTATTTTCTTCCAGCTTTACAGAAAAAATCTTGCTGACATAATCATGAAAATGATTTCTGAACCAATCTCCGCGACTGCCGTCATTATCGGTTGGGGCTCGCATGAAATTAAACTGCATTGGCCGCTGTAAAATCTCTTTATTTTTAAAAATAATGGAATCAAAACTGCCAGTAATCTGATTAAAACGGTAAGTTGCATTGCCGGCAGAGATTTCAATCAATTTACTCTGTCCCTTTTGTAAGCAAAGTGTACTTCGTTCTGAAACACAAGCATCTCTGTACCAGTCAATCATTTTCTGGATTTCTTCACGGGCGGTTTTTTGTTTACCTTCTGAATCCCGTTCATGAGATGGAAGCGGATTTTTTATCACATCAGGCTGCCAGCTACCCTTCCGCAGAACTGCTACTTCGTCTTCAGGATTTTCTTCACTAATCATCAGCTGATCAAAACAAACTTCAAATCCTTTCTTGCTCCACAGTTCATCATTTTTCTGTACAAAAATAAAACGGATAAACCATTCCCCCTGTGCTAAATCCTTTTGAGAAATTTTTAAATCATCAAGTAAGATTTCTTCTTTTGCTAAAGGAGGAACATTGGCAGAATGTAATTTGGAAGTAAAATTAATCTCTCCATCTTTTGAAAGCTCGTAATAAAAATCATATTTATCTTCTACATTGGCAAAAGCCATAAGATTCCAAAATTCAAATTTATTTCCGGAAATTTTAGAAACCCTTACAGGACGATACACCTGCTTTGCTTCTAAAAGACCTGTATGAACACGGCGGTCCGGATAAACTAATCCATCACAACAGAAATTTCCATCATTATGACGTTCACCCCAATCTCCGCCATAACCAAATTTTTCGTTTTCATCAGAATCTTTTCCACCATTTACAGAATGATCACACCACTCCCAGATAAAGCCTCCGCAAAAAAGCTCACTGGAATGGAAAACCTTATGATAATCTTCCAGATCACCAGGACCATTTCCCATAGCATGACAATATTCACACAAAACAAGGGGACGATTCTCATTTTTATTTTCCAGCATTCCATGCCAGCTGGTTGGATCAGGATACATTCTGGAAACTACATCAAAAACTGAATCACTGGTCTTATCCTGAGTATGAACACTTTCATAATGAACAAGACGGGTATCATCGTAAGCTTTAATCCATTTTGCTGCTTCCACAAAATTAGAACCAAGCCCACTTTCATTTCCTAAAGACCACATAACAACACACGGACGATTTATATCTCTTGTAACTAAAAGCTGTTCCCTATCAAGAACTGCAGTTTTATAAATCGGATGAGAAGCCATAAGACCAATTCCCGTATAATCAGACCAGTCCCATTGAAAATGATTATTTACTTCAACACTTCCGTGCATTTCCAGATCGCCTTCATCAATCACATAAAAACCGTATCTGTCGCAGAGTTTGTAAAAAACTGGTGCATTTGGATAATGGGAAGTTCGGATTGCATTTACATTGTGTTTTTTCATCAACTGCAAATCCATTTCCAACTGAGCAACCGAAGCGGCATAACCAGTATCCGGATAACTGTCATGACGATTTACTCCACGGAATTTAATTGGCTGACCATTGATTTTAAAGACTCCATTTTCAGAAGTAATCTTTCTGAATCCAATTTCTTCACCAATCAATTCAGAGTCTGTTTCCAAAGTGATTTTATACAATTCAGGAATTTCTGCAGACCACAAAACAGGATTTTCTACGCAAATAACATTTTCTTTTCCTGTAAAAAGCCTGTCCTCAAAAATCAGTGAACCATCTGGAGCTGAAATTTTTGCAATTGCATCGGTTCCTTCCAGAGTAATAAGAATTCTACTGTCTTTTCCTGCCACTACCGTTTTAATGCGGTAATTTTCCAGTCGTTTTTTCGGACGGGAGAGAACATATACATCACGGAAGATTCCAGAAAGACGAATTTTATCCTGATCTTCCAGATAACTTCCTGAACACCATTTTAAAACTGCTGCAGTGATTTTATTCTCACCCTCAGAAAGAAAATCTGTAATATCGAATTCAGAAGTATGATGGGAAACCTCCGAATAACCTGCAAATTTTCCGTTTACATAAAGATAAATACAACTGTCTACCCCTTCAAAGCAGAGGATTTTTCTATTGCCGTCTTTTTTATAATTGTAAGTGCGTGAATAAACCCCGCATGGATTTTCATCTGGTACAAAAGGTGGATTATAAGGAAACGGATAGCAGACATTTGTGTACTGAGGGCAATCAAAACCGTGAAGCTGCCAGTTGGAAGGCACAGGGATTTTGCAATCCGGTGTAACAGAAGGAAAATCATCTTCCAGATTAAGTGCCGATTCATAATATTTAAAATCCCACTGCCCGTTCAAAAGTTCAAAGCATTGAGAATTTTCCCGTGTCTCAAAAGGATTTTGATTTTTTCCAAAAGGAATAAAATAAGCATGATTTTCCAGAGTATTAATGTGCAAAGCCTCCAGATTTTCATGATAAATCATAAAGCTTTTAGCACTTCCATTTTTTGCAAAGTCACTGACATTCATTTTTTTACCCGTTTATTTATTCTGATTTCTGTTCGCTAACAATTTTTGGGAGAATAGTGATTCCCATTCCTTTTTGTTCCGCATTTACAGGATAAGGTGCAAAAAACAATCCTGTAACAACATTCTGTGCTGCCTTTAGTGGCTTTTTCTGCAATTCTTCCTTCTGCTGATTAAAACTTTCACTTTTACTGTTGGCAAAATTACTGACAATATCGTAAGCCTTATCATAGTCTTTACAGAGAATATAAAGTTTAATGGCAAATACACCAGTTACACAGGAAGGGACGCCTCCATACATCTGATTTATATGTTCATTTTCTGTATAAGACGGAATACCTTCACTAAACAAAAGACTACGAATCAAGGCACAATCCTGCATTCCACCAAGAATCAAAAAATGCTGATATGGTTCGCCATTTTTTACTGCCTCAAAATAAGCTTCATCAAAAGGTTCTGAATTTTCCAATGCTGCATCATAAGCTTCTTTATCTTCTATCATTTCTTGAACAGGATGATTAGGATCTTTTTTAAAAATCATATAAAAGCCAAGAATGATTAAAAAAATACCGGCAATAATTGAACAAATTGCATAAAGATTCATATTTTTCTCCTGAAATATAGATTGGATTAAGTATATACAAACAAAAGGGACAGAGTAAATCAAAAATGTAATTTACTCTGTCCCTTTTGTTTATCTTTTTGCTTATTTTTTCAAAACTGACCTTTTAATATTCAATTTTGAAAAACTTAAAATCACCTGGATTAATTCTTGTGTGGAAAACAGTTTCTTTTTCTTTTTCCTTCCAGCCATATTCTTTTACACAGAGAGGTTTTAATTCTGCAGGATTCCATGGAGAAGCTTCTTTTACTTCTGGAAGTATTTTCAAAGATTTTGCTTCACCTTTTACATGAATATCTATGTCCATTGGAGCACAACCGTCATTTGTATAACAGTAAAGTCCAATCACATCATTATCATAAGTAAAAAGAGATACACCCTTTCCGCAGCTGAGCCATATTTTACCGGAACCAAGCATTTCATAGCGCATACTTGTAAGAATTTCTGCAGGAAGCTCATAAATTTTTGAAGGCATTTCAGGAATATTGATTACCTCGAAAATTCCTTTTCCGTAAGTATCAAACATTATAATTCCTTCGTGATATTCCCCGTGACCTGCAACTGCTTTTGACCAGGTAGCATTGTTACGATGTTCCAGCAATGGGAAAGCAATTTCAGAACCATTTACAAAGATTCTTCCATACTGTCCAGGAACTTCGGTCTGATATTCATCTGCTACCAGAGTTTTATCGTTATAGCGGATAGAAGTAAGTTCAGAAATCTTCTTTCCGTTTCCGTATTTTTCCTGCTTTAAAGCTTCAATCATAAAACCAGAAGTAGCAATTACTTTTCCGCCTGCTGAAACATATGCTTTGATTTTATCTATAATTTCACCATCTTTAAGAGCAGCCTGAGTTACAAGAACTGCAGGTTCGTTCTGCAAACTTGGGAAATCTGGGGTTGGTTCCATTGGAATACCTACCATTCCAAGAAAATCTTCCAGATGATCTTCTCCCTGAGAATTAAATGGAATATAAACTGGCAATCCTTTTGGATTTCCACAGTAACTCATAATTTCATCGAGTTTTTCATACTGGAAACCAAGTGGAGTTGCCCTTTTGTTGTTGTAAATTGAAGGCCAGCAGAACATCATCAATTCTTTACACTTAGAGAAAGCTGTAAGATATGCCTGCTCCAGATAACAATCAATACGGTCACAATCATAAGGATCAAACCAGCCGCCACCATTGCGACCAGGAGCTGTATTTTCAAAATAGCGTGGAAGGGAATAACTTAAATAACGAGGAAGATGCTGATCCTGCTGTGCACCATGACGAGTTTCTGTTCCAGTGTAAATTGAATCAAACATATCCCGCTGTTCACCCGGATTGTATCCTGTTTCCTGGAAGCTTTCTCGCCAGTTAGGATATTTAATAATCACTTTACATTTAGGATTAACTTTTTTTGCTGGATCAATCACAAGATTTTTAGAAACTTCCTTCATTTTTGCCAGACGGAATTCTTCCCAGCTTCTATCACCTTTTTCTTTAAGACAGTCTTCACACATACACTGAGTAAAGAAAAAATCATCGATAATAAAATCATCAAAAAGACTGGCTGTATATTCGCTGATTTCTTTTAATTTTGCCCGCATTGGTTCATTACAATAACAGAATGTATTAAAAAGACGCTGACGTTTTTTATCTTCCGCATTTAAATCTGGAGTCACGGTTGTAATTCCACCGGAAACTTCAATTCCATATTCAGCCAGAACTTTTTTTATCATAAGAATCTGCTCTTTTCTTGCAAAAGAGTCACGGAAAGTTTCCAGATAAACTTTGTCGATTTTTACGTATTTCTGAAGCCAATCTGCCTGTTTGCGCAATTCTTCTTCGGAAATATGATCTGCCCACTGAGCAACACAATAAGTTACGGATTTGAAATTCTTGAAATATGACATTTTATACCTCGTAAAGAAACAGAAAATGAGTGATTATGATTCACTCTGCAATTTACTCTGTCCCTTTTGTTTATAATTCTATTTTACCCCAGATTTCCCCATTAGATATCCTTGATTATTGTATAAAACTACATTTGAAAACTGATTTATGCAAAAAAAATCCCGGAACTTTCAGCTTCAACTAAAGTTACCGGGATTTATATTTAATTCGGAAATGTAATTCTACAGCTTATTTTTTATCTGCATCACGAATTACATTACGTTTGATTTTACCAGAAATTGTTTTTGGCAGTTCTGTTACAAAATCTACAACACGTGGATATTTGTAAGGAGCTGTTGTTTTCTTTACAAAGTTCTGAATGTCTTTGATTAAATCATCAGAAGGTTCATAACCTTTAGCAAGAACGATTGTAGCTTTTACAACCTGACCACGAACTGGATCTGGAGCACCAG
>JAKSTK010000082.1 GCA_024402615.1 Treponema sp. | reverse complement strand
GGGCGTCGCGGAGTAATTTTTTTCGGAAGAATACAATTTACTCTGTCCCTTTTGTAAATTATAATTACTTTCTATGGAAGTTAAAAAAGACGGCGCTGTTGCAGACGCACAATACAACAAAATGGTAAACACTCCTGTCTGGAAACTGGTCACAACTCTGGCAATTCCAACAGTAATTTCAATGCTCATCACCGCAATTTATAATATTGCCGATACTTTTTTTGTATCTCAGCTGGGAAAGTCGGCTAGTGCGGCGGTTGGTATTGTATTCCCGATTATGAGTATTATTCAGGCGGTTGGTTTTACTCTGGGTATGGGTTCTGGAAGTTTGCTTTCCATAAAGCTCGGTCAGAAAAAAAATGATGAAGCCAGTCAGATTTCTTCCACTGCTTTTTATACTGCTTTAGGAATTGGTCTTGTTATTGCAGTTTTTGGTAACAGTTTTGCATCTTTTGTTCTTAAACTGGTAGGTGCTTCTGAATCGGTTTTACCTTACGCAAAAGGATATGCCCGTTATATTTTCTTTGGGGCACCTTTTATGTGTGCTTCTTTTGTATTAAACAATGATCTCCGTTCAGAAGGAAAAGCTTTTTTCTCTATGATTGCCCTTACTTCCGGTGGTCTGTTAAATGTTCTGCTGGATCCATTCTTTATTTTTGAAGATCAGATTCTTTTTGGTTTTGTTCATATCCGCGGTTTTGGGCTTGGAATCGGTGGGGCTGCTATTGCAACTTTAATCAGCCAGCTTATGAGCTTCTGTATTCTTCTCAGCTGGTATGTTCGCCGTAAAGTTATCTGCAGTATGAATCCAAAATATTACACTTTCCGTGTTCTTGGAAAAATTATTGCAACAGGTATTCCATCACTGGCTCGTCAGGGAATGGCCAGCATTGCATCCATTTTACTGAATACTGCCGCAGGTACTTACGGTGGAGATGCTGCCATTGCCGCTATGTCTATCGTAACAAAAATATGTATGTTTATTGCATCTATTATGATTGGCATTGGTCAGGGCTTTAGTCCTGTAAGTGGTTATAATTACGGTGCAAAACGCTACGATCGTGTAAAAAAAGCTTTTGCCTTTATGATTGTCAGCGGTTCTGCTTTAATGTCTCTTCTTACTTTAGTTTGTGTTATCTGGGCTCCTCAGATTATGGAAGCTTTCATTAAAGATGATGCAGAAAGTGTTCGCCAGGTTGTAGCCGTTGGAACTGTAGCTTTGCGCTGGCAGGCTGCCTTTATGCCGCTTCACCCTCTGATTATTGGTACCAACATGCTGATGCAGTCTACCCGTCACGTAAAATCTGCTACTTATCTTTCTATGAACCGTCAGGGTATTTATTTTATTCCTGCAATTCTTATTCTGCCGCTTTGCTTTGGACTTTTTGGTGTAGAAATCTGTCAGTTTGTTGCCGATTTACTCAGTGCAGTGACTGCAATTCCATTCCTTATCTGGTTCTTCCGTGGTTTGAACAAGCTTCAGGATTTTGAAAATCGCCATAACGGATAGTTATGTAAGTATATAAAGGATATGAGGTTTTTATGAAGAAATTACTTGGTTTTTCTCTTATTTTGATGATTTCTGCATCACTTTTTGCACAAAAAGGTACTAATCACGATTCCTTTTTTAAAGATTATGTAAGCCGTACCTGGAATGCGGAAGATGGAATTCAGGGGAACTCAATTACCGATATTCTTCAGGATAAAGACGGATATATTCTTTTTGGAACTTACGGAGGACTTACCCGTTTTGATGGTGTTAAATTTGAAGTTTTAAATAAACTTTATGATGAAAAATATAATTTCTTTTCTGCCAGAGCTATCATGGAAGATTCCAAAGGAAATATCTGGGTTGGATCTAATGATGAAGGTGCTCACTGTATAAAAACAGATGGAACTGTAACAAGTTTTACAGTTTCCAGTGGATTACCAAATAACTCTGTCCGAACTTTCTGCGAAGATAAAATGGGGAATGTCTGGATTGGTACTGCTTCCGGTATTGCCTGCGTTTCTCCAGAATTTGAGATAATCAAACTACAGGGCTTTAATTCTATTCCTCAGGATAACCGTTTTATTGTTACTCAAATTTATTGTGATACTGCCGGTCGTATCTGGCTTGTTACCCGCAGCGAAAAAGGACTTTTTAAGTACGAAGATGGACGCTTTTCTGTTTATGAAGGAATTACCAGCGTAAAAAATCCTGTTGTAACTTATATGACTCAGGATTCCAACGATGCTTACTGGTTTGGTGTTGCTCCTTACCATGCTGTAAAAATTTCTGCTAATAATGAATCATTGTACAATATTGCATCCAATGAACAGCGTGGAACTGTAGTTAATTGTATTTATCAGGATTCAGAAAAGAATATCTGGTTTGCTATGGATAATGGTCTCACTATTTATCACGATGGAGAATACTATTACTACAGCAAAAAAGAAGGGCTTGCTGATGACGGTGTTGTAAAAATTATTGAAGATAAAGAAAAAAATATCTGGATTGCTACAGACCGAGGTGGCATTCAGAAATTCAGTACAAGTAAATTCCAGACAACTTCAATGAATACAACAGTAAATGCCATTGCACAGGACAATTTCCGTCAGGTTACCTGGCTTGGCTGTGATGATGGTCTTTACTGCTGGAAAGGCGGTAGCTTTATTCAGAATGAAATCACCGAATATTGTAAAAATATCCGTATCCGCCATGTTGCTGTTACAAAAAATGGTGATTTACTTGTCAGCTGTTACGAAAAATACGGTCAGTTAAGATTTAATCTTGAAGGGTCAATTCAGAGCTGGACAAAAGCAAATGGTCTTGCCGGCGACAAAATCCGTGTTGCAGAAGAAATGGAAAATGGTGATTTATACATTGGAACTACAACTGGTCTTTCAATTGTTGATGGAAAAACCGGTCAGGTAACAAACATTACTAAAAACGAACAAATCACCAATGACTATATTATGTGTCTTTACGAAGCTCCAGACGGAAAGATTTGGGCTGGTACCGACGGCGGCGGAATTTTTATTCTTGATAATAAAAAAATCTGTCAGACAATTACAAAAGCCAATAATCTTGCCGGAAACGTTGTTTTCAAAATTGCCGGCTTGCGTGATGATGAAATCTGGGTTTCTACAGGAACTGGTGTAAGCCGCATCAAGAATGGAGAGATTTTCACTTTTAATGCGACAAACGGTTTTGGTTCTGATGGTATTTTCCAGGTACTTACCGACTTTAGTGGAAGACTCTGGGGAACAAGTAACCGCGGTATTTTCTATGTAAAGCTTCAGGAAATTGAAAATGTAATCAACGGAAAACAGGCAGCTGTTAATCCTAAATATTTTAATCGTCTTGATGGAATTACTTCCAGTGGCGTAACTGCTACTTCTCTTTCTATGAAAGACAATCTTGGAAGAATCTGGTTTACTTTGATTGACGGCTTTACTATTTTTGACCCTGTCCGTAACTCTGCAAAAGACTATGCTCCACAAATCAAAATTGAAGATGTTTATATTGATACAGAAAAAGTTGATATTTCTGCAGGAAAAATCATTATTCCGCCTTCTGCAAAGCGTGTAAAAATCAATTATACAGGAATCAGTTTTATTTCTTCTGAACAGCTTTTATTCCAGACAAAACTGGAAGGGTTTGAAAAAGAATACACAGAATGGTCAAATACCCGTATGTGTACTTACACAAACTTAAAGCCAGGTTCTTACAAACTGTATGTTCAGTGTCAGTCTGGTGATGAAGTTTTAAGTAAGGAAGCAGCAGTTCTTGAATTTGTAAAAAAACCATATTTGTGGCAGCGTCCATGGTTCATTATTTTGATTGTTGTTCTTGTTGTTGGACTTACTACAGCACAGATTATTGCAAAAATGAATCGTCTTAAAAGAGAAAAAGAAAAAATCGAAAAGCTTTCAATTGAAGTTATTCAGGCTCTGGTTGGAACAATCGATGCAAAAGATAAATACACAAATGGCCATTCAAAGCGTGTTGCTCATTATACAGTAATGCTGGCCAAAGCTCTGGGCTTAAGTGATGATGAAAGACGGGAAATTTATTTCTCTGCAATTCTTCATGATATCGGAAAAATTGCTATTCCTGATGCAATCATCAACAAAACCGGCAAACTTACAAATGAAGAATACGATGTTGTAAAAAAACATCCGGAAGTGGGTCATAAGATTTTAAGTTCAATTTCCATTATGCCGGCAATTTCCGTTGGTGCATTAAGCCATCACGAACATTTTGATGGCTCTGGTTATCCAAATCAAACAAAAGGGACAGAGATACCTTACTGGGCAAGAATTATTGGTGTTGCAGATGCTTATGATGCCATGACCTCAAACCGCAGTTATCGTGGTATTATGGAACAGGCTGCTGTTCGTGAAGAATTTGTAAAAAATCGTGGTACTCAGTTTGATCCAGAAATTGCAGATAAAATGATTGAAATCATTGATAACGACACAGAATATGAGCTCCACGAACAGAAATCAGATAAAAATGAGTAAATCTATTGGATTAAAAAATAAACTGCTTCCTCTTTTTTTGCTACTGTTTGTAGTAATTGGAGTTATAAGTCTGTTTGTTTTTTTTGCCTTAATGTTTGGTAAAGGACCCCAACTTGAACAGCGGGAAGAGACAAATAAAAATAATCATATTGTAATTCTTGGAACTTATGAGAATCGTCTTTTTCTGGAAAAGGTTTACGAAGGAGCCAAAAAAAACGGCGACTTTTACAGTGCTGTAGTTGAGCTTTATGTTCCAAATTCCAAAGCTCAGGACAAAACTCTTGCAGAACTGCTGGATTATGCTTCCTTTGTAAATGCCGATGGAGTTCTGGCATATATTGATTCAGTAGATACACACATCTCCGCTTTTACAAAAGTTTCCGGTGAAGTAATTCCCCTGGTTACAACTGGTGTTTATTCGTCAGGTGTAGAGCAAATTTCTTTTATTGGTAATAACTACTGGGAATTAGGGAATAAAATTGGTACGGAAGCCGTAAAACTTCTTAACGGACAGGGAATGGCTTTTATTATCAGTTCGGAATATTCTTCCAGTTCTACTTACAGTAATATGACCAACAGTATTCAGTCTAAACTTCGCGGTTACGAAGGTATTTCTTTTACGGTAGTTGATCAGAATGATTTAAGAGATGATTTTGAAAGTATTCTTACAGTAATGAGAGATTATGTTCAGAGAGATGAAAATATCCTTTTTGTTTGTATGAATGAAGAAGATACGCTGGAAACTGCCCATTTGTTTACAGAAAATAAGATTTTTTCAGATAAACATGTGAATATGATTGGTTTTGGAACAAATGAAACCTGTCAGTCATATTTGAATAAAGGTACAATCACCGAATTAATTTCTCTTGATCCTAACAGTATTGGGGAATCAGCAATTAATCAGCTTTTTGAGTATAAAGAAAAAGGTTATGCAAACAGTTATATTGCGGCAGATGTTCTGATTCAGAAAAGGGGGGCAAAATGAAAGTAAAATTGTCCCTGAAAAACAGATTATCGTCATTAAGTCTCCGCCGTCAGATTCTTCTTACATCCCTGATTTCTTTTATGGTTATGGTAATTGTCTTGTTTTCTACAATGCGGGTAAGTGTACGCAGCGTAGAAGTTTTAGGAAACTCTTACCGTTCAAATATTGATTTAAGTAGTTTCAGTAAATCTCTGGAATCTACAGAAAAGGCAATGGAAAGCTATGTAAATTATCACACTTTCGACAGTATCGACTCTTTTTATGCTCACAGAAACAATATTGAAAACTATATTTCGGGAATGCAGAACAGCCCTTCCGTAAGTGACTTAAAACAGAAGGAATATATTGTAAAACAGCTTACCAGAACTTTTATAGCTTATTCGTCAAAAGCGGTTTACGCCCGCCGTGGAAATAACAACGCTGAACTGGATTATTACTACGCAAAAACAATCAACTGCTACAATCTTTTAATTTCTGAACTTCTGGAATTAAACAAACAGCTGCTGGAATCCAATACTTATGCATATCAGCAGAATCATAAACGCAGTACTTTTAGTATTGAAATCAGTTTTATTCTGTTTTTGAGTCTTGCCGCTTTAATTTTTATTGTGCTGTATTTTACTATCACCGCCGTAACAAAACCACTTTCCGATATTTCAGATGTTGCCATTCGGGTTTCAAAACGCGATTTTGATGTTCCTCTGTTTAATAATGAGCAGAATAACGAAATTGGAACAATCAGCCGTGCTTTTGACCGTATGATTGTCAGTATCCGCGAATATATCGACACAATCTGGGAAAAAGCCCGTACAGAAGCAGAATTAAAAGAAAAAGAAATAGAAATGCAGGCCCTTTATACAGATGCTCAGCTGCGGGCTTTGCAAAATCAGATTAATCCTCATTTTCTGTTTAATACATTAAATACCGGTGTTCAGCTTTCTATGATGGAGGGTGCCGACAAAACCTGTTTTTTTCTGGAGCAGGTGGCAGACTTTTTCCGTTACAATATTCAAAATCAGAAAGAAACTGCTACAATTGATGAAGAATTAGGAATTATTGATAACTTTGTTTACATCATGAAGGTTCGTTTTGGAAATCGTCTGGTGTTTACAAAAAAAATCCCGGAAGAATCTTTTACAGAATTAATTCCGGTTATGACTCTTCAGCCGCTGGTAGAAAACTGCATTAAGTATAGTCTTAAAAACGAGCAGGGACTGGTTGAACTGAAGGTAGAACCAACCGAAGAATATGTAATTATCAGTGTTTCAGATAACGGCTGTGGAATTTCTCCGGAAATTAAAAAAAGCGTAATTGATGCAGTTAAAAACGATATTACCAAACTGCCACAGGAATTATTGAAAAAGCAGGATACTAAATCAGGAAATATGGAAAAACATAACGGAATGGGTTTAATCAATGTATTCCTCCGTTTAAAAATGTATTTTTCTCGGGATGATATTTTTGAAATTACAGAAAATGAAGATGGGACAGGCACCAGATTCATTATAAGGATACCAAAAAATGTATAACATTTTGCTTACGGATGATGAACAGATTGTAATTGATTCTCTCAGCTTTATTATCAACAAAAACTTTGAAAGCGAAGTTAAAATTTTTACGGCTTTGTCTGGAACTCAGGCGCTGGAAATTGCTACCAGAGAAGAAATTGATATTATTTTTATGGATATTAATATGCCTGGCCTTAATGGATTGGAAACCGTAAGCTGTATCACAAAACTTAAGCCTGATATTGTGATTGTTATTTTAAGTGCTTTTGACCGTTTTCAGTATGCACAGGAAGCAATGAATCTTGGTGCTTTTAAATACATTACAAAACCTGTAAACCGCAATATTGTGATTCAGACAATCCGTAGTGCTATGGATGCTATTGATAACAGCCGTGGTAATCAAAATGTAAATCAAGAACTGCACAAAAAAATGGATCTTATTTCGCCAATGATTGAGAATGATTTCATTTATGCCTGTATTTACAATAATGATAAAAATGGCGATATAACTTCCTATCTGGAATATTTTAATATGCAGAATCTTCCCTGGTGCTTTATGTGTATGGAGATTCCAAATATCAATTCTGAAAATCAATATAAAATTTATCTTCAGATTCGACAGACCATTAATGAAAATCATCACTGTTTAATCAGTACTTTTATGATGAATCGGCTGGTAATTTTTTATCCGCTGTATTCTGTAAATAAAACTCAGGACACTGTAAATCAGGAATGTAATAAAATTTATAATCAGCTTTGCTATAAGGTTGGAAAAGGAATTAAGGTTGGTGTCAGTCTCATAGAAACCGATTATGCAAAAATTAATCAGTCTTATAACGAAGCAATCGGTGCGCTGAACAGAATCTCCAGTTTAGGTGGCATTGAATATTCCGGGGCAAAAGAAATCGGAGAAATCAGCCAGAAAAGAAATCTTAACGAATATAAAAATCAGATAGTTCTTAAGCTCCGTCAGGGAAATGCCAACGGTCTTAAAAACTTTCTGGAACTGTATTTTTCTTTATTGCAAAAAACAGAAACCCAGCTGCCAAAAATCAAAAATAAACTGTTTGATTTAATCGTAACTGCCAATAATGCTACAGTAGAAATTAATAAAGATTTTAATTCTGAAGAATTCGAAAGTGCCTTTTCAATTCTTCAGTCCGAAGATGATATTTCTATGCTTCATGATTTTCTTGAACGCATGCTGATGCAGAATCTTGCGGCAATTTTAGAAGTTTCAAAAGATAAAGAAAATCCGGTTATAGAAAAAATCTGTTTATATATCAATCAGAATCTGGCAGAAGATATTACTCTTGAACAGATGGCAGATTATGCCGGAGTTAACTCTTTTTATTTAAGCAAATTGTTTAAGGAAGAGAAGGGAGTTACCTTTATTAATTTCCTTACGGACAAGCGTCTGGAACAGGCAAAAAAACTGCTTAAAGAAACAAATCTTTCAATTAAGGAAATCACTTCCGAAATTGGCTATAACGATCAGAATTATCTTTCCCGCTTGTTTAAAAACAAGTTTGGCCTTTCACCAAAAGAATTCAGAAATATTTAAGTTTTTACAGGAATTTAGAAAAATGAAGCATTTGAATATGAAGAAGTATATAAAAAAACAATTTACTCTGTCCCTTTTGTTTATTTTTTGTGCTGCCAGTTTTACGGGTTGTTCCAAACAAAAGGGACAGAGTAAATCAATAAATCCTCAGCAGACCGAAAAGAAAATCACTATTGGTTTTTCTATTGATACTCTGGCAATTGAACGCTGGCAGCGGGATCTGGATGTTTTTATGAATAAGGTTCGTGATTTAGGCGCCGATGTAATTGTTCAGAATGCAGGAAATAGTATTGAAGTTCAGAATCAGCAGCTTATGTATCTTGTAGATAAGGATGTTGATGTAATTGTCGTTTTACCTAAAGATACAGATGCTATTTCGGAAAGTGTTCAGAAAATCAAGAGCAAAGGAATTTCGGTAATTTCTTATGACCGCCTTACCCGCAATGCCGATGTTGATCTTTATGTTTCCATAAACAGCCGTGAAGTTGGAGAACAGATGGCAAGAAATTTGCAGCATTATGTTCATGGAACAAACTGGTTTTGTATTCTCGGAGCAAAAGAAGATTACAATATGACATTAATTCAGGAAGGAATTTCTTCAATTCTTAAATATACTCCTTACCGTATTAATCATACTTTTTATACCAGCGGATGGAACTATGACCTTGCTTACCAGGAGGTTGTTCGTCTTGTCAGTGAAAATCAGATTCCCGATGCCATTGTCTGCGGAAACGATGCCATTGCCGACAGTGTTCTTTCGGCTCTCAGTCTTTATTATCCCGAAAAGCATATTCCAATTTGCGGGCAGGATGCTGATATTGCGGCCTGTCAGAATATTGTAAACGGCAAGCAGGAATTCACTCTCTACAAACCGATTATTGAACTTGCCGAAAAAACTGCAGAAATTTCTGTGGCTCTGGCAAAAGGTCAGAAGGTGGAAGATATTGTTCCAACTAATCAGGTTATTAATAACGGTATGAAAGAAGTTCCTGTTTTCTGGCTTTCTCCAACTCTGGTAGACAAAACCAATATTGATGAAGTTGTAATTAATTCAGGTTTCCATACTTACGGCGAAGTATATCATTCCAACTAATTAGCACAATTTTAATCACAAAAAAATCTAGATTTTCTAATTCTCATTTCTTAATTATTTTGTGGTAAAAAAGAAAATACCAAAATTTTGAAGAAAATTGAAAAATTCACGGGAAATTCCTGTTCTATACTAGTTCTATAAGGTAAAAAAACTATTTTAAAAATTGCCTTAAATTCAAAATTAGTGAGGAGAATTCCCATGAAAAAACTTATTGCTATTCTTTTAGCAGGTGCTATGGCACTCTCATTCATTGGATGTAACAAAGCATCTGGTGGAAGTTCAACAAAAGTTGGTGTATCTATGCCAACAAAAGATTTACAGCGCTGGAACCAGGATGGTTCTAACATGAAAGCACAGTTGGAAAAAGCTGGTTACAAAGTAGACTTACAGTTTGCTGCAAATGATATCCCAACACAGGTATCACAGATCGAAAACATGATTACAAGCGGATGTAAAGTACTCGTAATCGCTTCTATCGATGGTACAGCTCTTTCAAACGTTCTTGAACAGGCTAGAAAAAAGAATGTTCAGGTTATCGCTTATGACCGTCTTATTATGAACACAAAAGCTGTTTCATACT
>JAKSTK010000081.1 GCA_024402615.1 Treponema sp. | reverse complement strand
ATGATGAAGAAATAACCTATACCTCTTTGGCTCCTGTTCTTACAGAAACCACAACGTTCCATACAATATCACTTCCTTCATATTGTAAAACATCAGATTACAGAGGTGCCTTTACTGATGCAAGAGGAAGTTCAATTACTCTGGATGCTTACGAAATGGGAAAATATCTGGTAACAAACCGTTTATATAATCTTGTTTCCGGTGAATCACTTGGTGGACTTTCCAGCGATCCAGGATGGCCAATCTGTAGTATAAGTTATTATCACGCAGTTGTTTTCTGCAATAAATTAAGCATTGCCCTTGGATTTAAGCCATGCTACAGCTTTGGAAGTCATACTGTTGATGAAGCTTATAGCTGGGGATACTGGGCGGTAAATGGCAGAGACATGAATTTAGATAATGCCTTTAAGGATTTAAAATGTGACTTTGGAGCAAACGGTTTCCGCCTTCCAACCGAACTGGAATGGGAATGCTGCGCTCGTGGTGCAGATGAAACAAAATGGGAATGGAAAAACTGTTATGCGGCTAAGACAGATGCTGTCTGGCATTATTATTACAAAAATGGTGACGATGAATGCAAAAAATCAGAGAAAGGAACTGATTATCTGAACAGTCTTTCATCTTCTCAGAAAGATACAATATATTATGTTGACAACTGGTTAGATTTAGTCTGTTCCTTTAAACGTGACGATGCTTATGACGTGGGGTTATTCAAGCCTACTTCCACAGGTCAGTATGATATGAGTGGCCTTTTGTGGGAATGGTGCTGGGACACTTATCAGGATATTAAAAGCGGTTCAAGCATTTACGGAAAAGTAAATTACAGCAATGGCAAAGTACAGGGAAATATAAAAACCAGCAGCTATGATGCAGTCCGTGCAAACAGAGTCATAAAAGGCGGCTATTACCATGATTCAGAACCAAGAAATTTTATGGTTTTCTATCGGAATAATGTAACCCCTGTTGCCAATGATGCACGTTACACAGACTGGGGTCAGGCTGGCTTCCGTCTGTGCAGAACCATAGAGTCAGAAGAATAATTATTCTTCAATCTGCTGATCACCTTCCTCTGGAGCTTTTTTACCCTGGAGGAAAGGTTTTGCACATTTTTCAATAAAGAAATCTACTAAAGGTCCCATAAAGAACGCAGTGATAATTGTACCAACACCAGCAATTGTCATAATATTTTTCCATTCACCACCTGCAAGCAGGAACAACACACAACCAATAATTACACAAACTAAGTCTGTAATAATGCGGATATACTTAAACTTCCACCATTTCCAGGTATTAGCCATAATCAGAGCTACAGCATCATAAGTTGAAACTCCCAAATCTGCTGTAATATAGAAAGAAGAACCGAAACAAATTACTACAATTCCAACAATAATACAAATAACTCTTAACCACATAGCAGGTTCAGGGAAAACCCAGCAAAGGAAATCATAAGTAAACTGTGTAATATAGCCTAAAAGGAAAAGATTAATAAAAGTTGCAATTCCAATATAGTGGCGGTCAAAAATCAAAGCAAAAAGCAAAAGTACTGCATTTGCAATTATGTAAAGTAAACCAAAATCCAGTGGAACAATATCATCAAGTCCAGCCATAAAAGCCTGAAAAGGATCTACACCAAAAGCGGCAAGCTTAAAAATACCTACACTGATTGCACAAATAATAACACCAAAAGAAGTCATTCCAATTCTTTTTAAAAGCTGTTTGTTTACCATAATATCCTCATACTTATTGACCTGTCAGAGGTCTGTCCCCTCATTCGTCTGGAGGTCTGTCCCCCATCAGTCAAAATCATAATGACAGAAAAACAAAAAAGATAGTTTAATTATTCTCGAATAAAATTGTATAAAAATGCGGGAAATAATTTTTATAACCACTGTTAAAATAAAAAAACCTGAAGCATAATACTTCAGGTTTTCTGGAGAATAGGGGGCTTGAACCCCTGACCCTCGGCTTGCAAAGCCGATGCTCTAGCCAACTGAGCTAATTCCCCGTTGATGTATTTTAGAATAATGAAATTTGCAGCGGATGTCAATATAACTTATATAACTCTTCTGCAGCAATTCTTGCTTTAGCAACAATATCACCAGATTGAATAGGGAAACAATAGAACAGCTTTTTCATATCACCAACACAAATCATATCTCCAATTTCATACCAGTAGTAATCTGAATACAAACTGTAAGAAGCCTGCACTTTCTGTTCGTAATGAAGTTTTCCGTCACAACCGTCAAGCACAAAGCCTTTGTCTGTATGAGAAAGATGTCCTTTTCCAACTTTGTAAATTGCCTTTGTATCTACCATCATGCAGATTTCAACATCAGTTTCTATATTGTATTTACCTTCAGTAATTTCTTTACGAACCATTTCCCGTTCCCATTGAAACCAGGAAGGAACATGGGTAAAGTCATATCTCGTTTCAGAAATTAAGTTTTTCTGGCCGGCAAGCTTTTCTTCCAGCTTTCCAAATTCATTTAAATTCCAGACAGCACCACATTCACCGCAAGTAAGGTCTGTCCCCTGCCCTTTCATTTTTCCTTCACAGCCACATTTACAGCATTTATACAAAATGCGGTTCAAATAATCTGCACGGAAGGGTTCTGTAATTTTTACCTGATTTTCCTGCTGCCACTTCCAGTTATCAAAGGTAAATTCGTTTTGAAGAATTTGATTTAATTCCTCTACCGATTTTTCCTGAATTTCCTGTGGAGAAAGCAGATATTTTAAGTCAGCGGAAACATCGATTTTTCTAACCTGAAGATTATTATACAAAGGATCACGACCAAAAGCCCCGTAAGTTTTAATCATAATTACAGGAACATTCAGCAGTTTAAGACATTTTCCAAGAGTTTTTGGTAAAGGAGTAGCAGTTCCGTCAAAGCTGTAACTGGCTTCAGGGTACATAAGTACGGAAGATTTTAATTTCTCCAGTGCATACTTCATGTTTTTTACCATAACAAAATCAGTAACAAACTTATTTGTCGGGATGCAGCCAATATTTCTCATAAGCCCGCTTTTCCCCACAAATCCATCACTGGTACAAATAATATTAATTGGTCTTGGATACAGGATTGTTTCAGCAATTTCCAGATCCAGAAAGCAGGAATGATTCATTAAAATAAGACATGGTTCTTTTGATGAAAGCCGCTCCATTCCTATTTTATTGCATTTGAAATTTGTTGCTTTAAGATCACCTTTTGCTATTATTTTAATGAGCCATCCCCAGAAACGGGCAGGCTTTTTTGGAATAAAGTTTTTCTTTGGTTTTATTGCCATTACTTTTTCGTAAGGCAGTGATTTTACCACAGTTTTCATATCTCTCTCCTATAAGAAAACTTGGATTAAAGGATTATGCTTGCCTCCACATCCAGGTTAATTCATGCTTATTATAATTAAGATGAACAATTTTACTGCCCTCAATTGCGGCAAACTGAGCAATTAACGGCCAGTCAATTTCTCCCTGCATCTTAATTGTACAAATCATATTTTTTGTCATTCCGCTATCAAGCCAGCTATGAATCCAGCTTAAAAGTCTTTCAGGATAACAAATTACATCACTAAAAACCCAGTCTACAGGACCAATATCTTCCGGTTTCAAAGTAAAAGCATCATGAGCCTGGAATTTTACAAGAGGATTTTTCATTAATTCAGGAGCAAGTTCAGCACGATCAACCGCATAAACTTCTGCACCAAGTCCAACCAGAACCCAAGTCCAGCCACCAGGACAAGCACCTGCTTCAAAACATTTTGATCCAGGTCCTGGCAATTCTGCCCCATTCATCAGTACATCAAGGCTTAAGCTTTCCTGCACTTTTAAGTAAGCACGACTTGGTGGATTTTCGTGATCTTCTATAAATTTCAGCGTTCCTGCAGGCAAATATGAAGTTGTTTCCGCAGATGCAATAAGTGTATGTTCATCAATAAGAGTGTAAAGTCCAATTGGAGATGCTGGAATTTTTACAGGAAATTTTTTTTCTTTAAGATTGATATAAGGCAGTTTTTCCTGAATCAGCTGTGCACGGCGAAAACAGGTAAACTGATAAGGCGCCCAGTTTCTCTGAATCTTTTTTAATTCTCCGGCAGCTTCACCTATGGAATCAAAATTCACCAGAAAAGGATTACACATTACGGTGCGGGCCCAATATGGATACAAACCTTCACTGTCTTTCAGAAATTCCTGTTTATCTTCAAAATAAATAAGATCTCCATAACGGTGAGAAGGTTTTGCATTGTAATTGAATCGATTTCTAAGTTCAGAAATTAAAAGTTCAGACATTTCTGGAAAAGGCAAAAATGCAATTCCAGAAAGGGTTTGAATTGAAACACTCATAAAACAATATTATCAGACAATATCCGGTTCTTCATCAATTGAGATTTCTTCCAGATAAGCAATGAATTCCTTAAGTCTATTTTGATCAGGGGAATAAAGAATTTCCATTCCAATCTGAGTAGAACCAGAACTTTCTCTTACCCACCGAGGTCTAACCATCAACTGAAGAGGGGCTTCAGGTGAACGGGAAAAAATAATACGAAGCATGTACTCTTTTTCGATATCTACAACAAATGAGAGTGGAAAATGGATTTTACAACCATCAGCACTAATATCGTCGAGAATTCCCGGCAAGGCACATAAATCATTGCAAACTACTCTTCCGATTTCGTGATAACGCACACTCTGTCTATTTTCTTCCATCATTTGCAGTAATTATAATTTTTTTCCCTTTATTTTACAATCATAACTTTACGGGTTTCGTCGATTCCACTACCGATTACACGAATAAAGTACATTCCGCGAGCACAAGGTTTACCGTTCTGGTTCTTTCCATCCCAGGTATAGAAGTGCTCACCCTGATAAACTTCTCCACGATTCAAATATGTAACAACATCGCCATCCAAAGTCATTACAATAATACTTACTTTTCCATCTTCCGGTGCATCAAGTTTAACAACAGTTTTTTCACCATTTGTAACATTAATAACATTGTTAAGAATTGTTACGCCACCGCGCTGAGAAATATTTTCCTTTAATCTGAATGACCACAAGTCAATAGAAGAAATATCTTCTGGATCTGAAAGTCTTAATGCATACAAAGGATATTTTGTACTTGTTGTACGATATTTACCATCATTATCAATATCCAGCTCTGGAGAGTGAATTACTGTATATGGATTATCATTTTCGTCCAGTAAAGAGAACAGGAAGGAAATCTGATCTCCTGCCTTGAAATTTCTTTTCATGAAGTTCTTTGATAATTCAAAGTTCATACCAAATTTTGGATCTGTAATATCAAGCAATTCACCATCAGAACTCTTAACATTCTTATTGTTAGCAGTAGCAAGAGAAGCAAAAACATCATTTGTAACATTTGGCAGCCAGATACGATAATCAGCCTTCATATCTTTATTCAACTGAACTGATACTGAACCTTCTGTTGGTTTAGAAGACATGTAAATACGTACACGAGCAGGGAAATCCAGACTTTCTTCTGTACCATCATCACAGTTAGCAAAAATCATAAGGTTGCGGCCGAATGGTAAGGTACCAAAATTCTGCTGATCTCTATTCCAGTCGTGAACAGCCCAGCTTCCTTCTTCATCAGAGTAGAGATTCTGTGCCACAGGAGTTTCATCATCACTAATCATATCAATGTCATATGCATAAGCAGGTGAAATACAACCAACTACAAAGTCAGACAAAGCATGAGCCGCATTCAATTCTGTAAAGTTACCCATATGATCCTGCAGGAAGGTTATTCGGGCTCCTGACTGGTGAGTAAATGGATCTACCGCTGTACTACCATTTGCTTCTTCGTATTTCTTTGGAAGAATTACGCGGATATAAAGATTTCTAATATCATTAAGTGTTACATCGCGGTTCAAAATCAACTTAAAGCTTGTAAAATCATTTTCGTTATTATTTCTAATGATTTGTGCAGGCTGTGTTGTATCAATCTGAAGGTCTGTACTTATTGCATAATTACCATCTGCATCGATTGTTCCCAGTTCAAAACAGAGAGGCATTAAATGTACAAAGTCTTCATCAATCTTGTAAGTATTAAGAGCAGAATCTGTTGATGACAAATAAACAGGTTCTGTGTTCAATTGTTTTACAAAAGTTACAAGAACTTCTTTCTGATTAATTGGACTTAAAGTTAAGTCAAAGCTTGGTGGTGTACGGTCTACTGTTGTCAATGTATATGAACGCAGACGGTTACCGGCAAGGTCTGTAATATAAGCCTTAGTATCATCGTAAGAAATAATAAAGGTTGTATCTACAGCCATTGTCTGATCTTCGAGAGGAATACCAAAATACAAGCCGTCTTTTGTTGCAGAAGACTGACGAGGTAACTGAGAACCTGTAAAGATTGGTGTTGTGGCACCAGCAAAAGCAATAGCATCGGCAAAGTCAGTATTTGGAGCTTCATCTTTTTCTCTATTGTACTTAAAGGCTTTAGCAGCCAGACGAACAGAACTATAACGAATACCACCGCTTGTTCTATTTGCAGGATCATTTTCGAATGGTCTTGATCCACCAATAACATCAGCAGACTGTGTGAAGTTCAAAGCCTTTTTGTACAGATTAGCCTTTGTTCCTTCCAAACCTGGAGTTACCCAACCAATTTCTGATACCCATTCTGCTTCATCAGCAGGTAAATCTGCAGCTCCGTAAGCAGGAGTATTATCGAACAGGTGGAATTCAACACGATCCAGAGTAGAACCTGTACCGTTTGTATTACCTACAACTTCCGAACTAAGTTCACCTTTATAAGAACTCCAGTCTCTTGCAGAACCCATACGGAGTGGTGCAAAGATTGGTTCAGAAATATCCCATTTACCGTAAATTCCATTTGGAGTTGAATCTACCGAAGGAATATAATTTGCGGCTTCGTATGCATAGCATTCCTGATAGTTTTCGGCAGGAGAAATATCTCTTACAGCCTTGTTTACAGAACGAGTATAAAGTTCAACATAATCTTCCAGTGTATCAACATAATTGATATTTCCTTCTGGGAGAGCTGCCTTTTCGATATAACCAATCCAATTTCTGTATTCAAGACCTTTATCATCGGTAACAGTGCCAGCTGTAAGACCGGCAACAGAAAGTTTAAGTGAGTAATCACTCTGGCGGTAGAATGCGTTTACAAGATTATCAACTGCACCCTGATTTCCAGTGTACAACAATCCATTTTCATCATTAATGATACCAATACCAGCAAAGTTCAAAGGACCTGCTTTTGTAATATCCCCTTTAAGAGCACCAAAGTCATTTGTAACTGCAATATTCTGAATATCATCAACAGCAGGATTACCATTCAATAAAGTATCATCTGAAGTACCGGTAAATAATACTTTTTCGGAATATGTAAATTCAATAAAGTTGTGTGAGTCATATGCCTTCTGATCTTCAGCAGCACTTGTTTCAATTAATGTTGTATGCATTTCCTGTCCAGTTCTAACTTTGTAAAGAACAGGTCCTGTATGATCTTCTACTGCAGCAAATTTATCATCACCATTATAATGATTAAGTCTCTTACCCCAGATATCTGTTACAAGATAAGAATGACCTTCTACAGCACGAGGAATATTTACATATGGAATAATTGATTTATGAACACCAGTATGATCTGTACTTTCTGCAGCACCTTCATCAGAACCGGTAGCATCTGTATTCCATGAATCACCATCAGCGGCTTTAATATAGAAGTAATAAGAATCTGTAATTGCATCGTATGTTGTAAGATTTGCATCAGATGGAATTAAGTTTTCGTCAGTACAATCTGGATCAGAATAAACAGGGCCATAAATTCCTGCACTGTAAGTAAATTCTCCAAGGTTCACAACTCCAGAAGAGCCTGTTAACTCACCGTGGAGGTTACGAACTGGTCGATTAAAATCAATACGAACTACATTATCACGGACAGTGTAAGCAGCCGTGATTACAAAATCATCAAATTCCCAGTTAGTGTTGGTTCCATTATCAGTACAATTATATGCGGCAACTCTGGCAAGTGAACCATCATCAGAATCATCTGTATAACAAATAACTTTTGAACCAGAAACCTCAGTATTGTGAGCTTCTGCAAAACCATTTGCGGCATTTGTTAAATCTGTAAGTGCAAGAATCCATTCTCCACTGCCAGTAATTGAAATACCATTAGCATAGAAGTTGATTCCGGCTTTTATTACTGTATCTGGAGCAACTGTCAGAGCACCAGAAGCAACAGTAAGAACAGTTTCTTCATCAGGGCAGGTAAGAGCTGAATCAATTGGAGTCTTGTAGCTGTAATCTGAAAGACGTGTCTGTGCATACTTAAATTCATCAGCAATAACATCATCAACATTATAAGCAGCACCAGTAAGAATAAGATCTTTTTCGGCAGTTACTTTATTCTGAACTGATACATTTCCACCGTAAAGAACGATATTCTGTGCAGTAAGTTGTGAATCAGAAGTATTCAAATGAATATTCTTCGAAGCATCTGCACCAAAAATCAGATCTTCTGAGATTGTAAACTCTTTATCTGTACCGGCTGTAATATTTGCAGTTCCGGATGTTCCGTATACATAAACAGTTTTCTGGAAATCAGCATCGCCGGTAATTTCATAAGAACCGCCGAGTATTGCATTTCCACTTACAAGAGAATTTCCACCTGCAGTTAAATCCTTTTCTGCCTTAAATAAATCTGCAGTGATAGTAATATCTTCGCCAATATCTGCATCAGCGGCAAGTTTAACTTTTGCTGAGGTGATTCCTAAGTTTTCGACAACTGTAAGAGTTCCTTCAAATTCCACATTCTTTTCTGCTGCAGTAAGTTCAAGATTCTGAACTTTTGCACCGTCAGTTACAATAAAGTCGGTGATTGAATTAACAGTAATATAACCGGCATCAACCGCTGGAGTTTCTCTGCCTAATGAAACTTTTCCAGTAAAGCTGTTATCTCCAGAAAGTTTAAGCTTGTTTGCTGCACCATTTGCAATTAATGTTGTTCCACCAATTTCAAGATTTCCGTCAATTTCAGAATCACCTGTATTTGCACCGTCAGTAAATTCAATATTGTAATAGGAAATTCCCATCTGAACAGTTGAACATTCCCCGTAATATTCTACAACACTACCATCCTCATTACTGATTCCAGCTGCAGTGGAAATTCCGTTTACAGCATCAGTTGCCACAGCAATTGTCTGACTGCCATTAAGTCTTACTCTACCGTAATTAAAGAATTCATCGGCTGTAACATCTACTGTTGTCAAATCAATCTGTGCATTTGATTCCAAAGTGATTGTACCAAACAGTTTATCTGTAATTGAAGTTGGATTTTTAATATCCACATATTTTGCACCATCAGGAGCATTTGTTACATCCAGTACAGGATAATCAGTTTTATCATTTGGAATTCTTACAACGGCACCAAAACCAGGAACAGAAGCAGGTAACCAGTTTGTATCAGTAAACCAGTCGTTTTCTGCACCAGTTGTACTACCCTGCCAGATATATGGCTGACCTGGGAAGTGCCAGTGTTTATTGTTTCCGCAGTCCTTACTGCTCATTGCAAGCAGGAATACAGGATTTGAATCTGAGTCTTTTGTTATGTTATTACTGTCTGTAAGTTCAATCTGATTAATTACAACTGTTGTTTCATTAATAACACCTGTAAAGTCGATATTCCACTGAGTTCCATCTTCTGTTGACTGGACTTTAAGTTTGTTGTCCTCATCAGTACCTGTAAGGGTAAGGGTTTCTGAAACGGTCTGTGTCTTTCCACCTTCAAACTTGATTGTGCTGTCAATGTCTTCTGCCTTAAGGTTTACATAGCTGTTGTTTCCTTTGACTGTACAGCTGTTCTTGAGTTCAACTGTACTGAATGCAGTTCCTGTCGATGTATTTCCGGAAATTACTGCATCTTCTCCTGTGAATACAAGTGTTCCGTTCTGGTGAGTGAAGGTTATTTCACTGAAGTCTGCATCTGCTTCGAAGGTATTTGTTCCCTTTCCGCCGTTGAGTGTTCCGCTTCCTGAGTAATCATCTCTGAAAGTGATTTCTCCGTCATCGGAAAGGTTCATTGTTCCGTTGTTTACTGCCGCAGGTTCTACTGTAACCTCTTCTGCAAGGTTTATGTTTCCTGATGCAAAGGTTACTGTCTTGTTTTCTCCGCTGATATCCTTAGCAAACGAAATGTCTGATTCAGCATCTGAAGTAAAGCTTACGTCTTTGGTTACTGTAACTTCACCGCTCCAGGTCTGGTTTCCTGTTGTTGTGACTGCAGTTGTGTTGATTTCAGCTTTTCCTGTTACTTCAATTGAAGCGAGGGCTGCTGTAGAACCCACTGTATCGTCAAAGGTTGCATCAGCTCCTGCTGTAAGGCTGT
>JAKSTK010000080.1 GCA_024402615.1 Treponema sp. | reverse complement strand
CATATTCAACACCGAACTGTGCCTGCCAAGCTGTATCCATCAACATCCAGTATGTGAACTGAATACCTACATCATTTTCCTGTTTGTTCTTATCTGTTGAATCAAGTTCTTTCATTTCTGGTGTAAGAGTTGGAACTCCGTCTACCATTGTGTAAGTATCGTTCAAGATACCAAAGTTTGTATCCATCTGTCCTTCTTCAGAAATAAGGTATGTAAGGAACTGAATAGCACGTGCTTTATCTTTACAGTTTTTAGAAATCATTGTGATTGTCCAACCAGCAATTCCGCCACCAGCGAGTGTAGGATCATCACCTTTAGAGTTCTTTGGACCCTGAACAGCAATGTAAATTGAGTTTGGATCTTTTGCATAAAGTGCATTCTGTGCAGCCTGCATATCCCAGTTCTGGTACAACATACAGAAGTAACGACCCTGAGCAGCTTTTTCTTCAATCTGTGAACGTTTGTCTACGAACATATCTGTAGAAATCAAACCTTTTTCGTGAGCTGTACGGAAAGCTTTGAGCCAGCGTACATATTCTGGATTTTCTGTAAGACCGAGGTCTGCATTCTGGAATTTTCCATCCTGTTCTGGTGGGAGAGCAAGGAAGTGAGCAAGGTAACCCTGGAGCTGTGAACATCCAACATCACTGAATTCGTTTGTTCCGAAAGGAATAAGTGGCTGACCACCTACAGTTGGGAACATTTTCTTTGCAGCTTCAAGAGCAGCAACGAATCCTTCTGGAGTTGTCATATCAGGTGAACCTAATGCTTCGTACATATCTTTGCGAACAAGGAATGTTTCATTTGAAGTAAGTTTACCATTAAAATCTTTATAAGCCTGTGGTGTGAAAGAAGCGTTTGGATAACCGTAAACGTGTCCATCATCCTGGCGGTACCATCCCATCTTGTCGTTGTCTACAACTTTGAAGAAGTATGGATCATAATCTTTAGCAAGTTTATCGAGAGGTTCAACAAGACCTGCATCAATCATCATTGGAACCTGTCCTTCATACCATCCTAATGTGATGATATCTGGAAGAGCATCACCGGCAATCATAGCGTTAAGTTTTTCTGCTTCACTACCAGCTGGAACAATAAAGTTTACATTTACACCTGTTTTGTTTGTGATGTATTTTGAAACCTTTGAATCACCCCAGTGACGAGCAAACCAAGAGAAGTTGATATACCAGTCAAAAGTAATCTGGTTATCTTTGTTTACTGTCCAACCTGCAACATTTTCTGTACCTTTCTTTGTTGCATTCTTAGCAGCCTTCTTCTTTTTTGGTGCTGCGTAAATTGACGAAATAGCGAGTGCTGCGATTAATCCCAATGCAAGGATCTTTTTTGCTTTAATCATAAATGTCCTCCTTTATAGTATATGACTAAAAAACTGTTTAATTAACCTTTAATTGATCCAACCATGAATCCTTTTACAAAGTATTTCTGTAAGAAAGGATAAACACACATAATTGGGAATGTTGTAACAACCATGGTTGCTAATCGTACTGAAGTCGAACTTACCTGCTGAGCTGTAAATCCAGCTGGCATCGAAACAACAGACTTTGAAGCAGACGCACTTGCTACAATTCTATAAAGGTATGTTTGAATAGGCTGCAGAGCGGCCTTATTTATGTACATAACTCCCGTAAAGTAATCATTCCAGTGTGCGACTCCGTTGAAGAGAGCAATTGTAGCTACAACTGGCATAGACAATGGAAGAATAATCTTCACAAAGATTGTCATGTCGTTACAACCATCAAGTTTTGCTGACTCCTCCAGAGCAGGCGACATTTCCCTAAAGTAAGTCATGAAAATAATCATGTTGTAGAAGTTGAACAAACTAGGAAGAATGTATACCAGGAAGTTATCGTATAACCCTAAGTTTTTAAGAAGAATGAAGGTTGGAATTAAACCACCGTTGAAGAACATTGTGATTGTTCCAAGAATCATATAGAACTTATTGCCCATAATATGCTTTTTAGAAAAAGCGTAACCAACCATTGCAGTAAAGAAAACGCTGGTAACTGTACCAATTACTGTTCTTAAAGCAGTAATCAGGAATGCTTTCATAATTGTTGTATCCTGAAATACAGTTCTATAGCTCTCAATACTCCATTTTCTTGGCCAGAAATGGATTCCGCCACGCATAGCATCAGAAGAATCATTGAAAGAAATAACAACTGTGTACCAGACTGGGTAAAGACAGATGAAGCAGATAATTGCCATAAACACACTAAGTGCCACATCTCCTGCTGTCATACCATTTAATTTTCTCTTAAATGTCATATTCGTATCTCCTCTGATTCTCTATTAGAATAACGATGTATCGTTTAATTTCTTTGTAATCTGGTTTGCAATGAACAGCATGATGAATGCTATTACCGATTTGAACAAACCAATTGCAGAAGCGTATGAATATCTCATACTTCTCATAGCAGTTGTATAAGTGTAGATATCAATTGTGTTACTTCTTGGTGCATTTAATGGATTGTAAAGAACAAAAATCTGATCGAAGTTCGAACTCATTAATCCACCAACCGCAAGAATGAACATAATTGTGATTGTTGGTGCAATTGAAGGAAGTGTAATTGTCCAGATCTGCTTCCAGCGGCTGGCTCCATCAACACGGGCAGCTTCATACATTTCCTGATCAATACTGGAAATTGCCGCAAGGTAAATAATTGCAGACCAGCCAAGTTCCTTCCACAAATCAGAAGCAATAACAATTGTCCAGAAGAACTTTGGATAAGCTAAGTAAGAAATACCTTCTTTTAAGACACCAAGCTTTATAAGGATTTCATTGAAGAGTCCTGTTTCTCCAAGCCAGGTTGTCAAAATACCGCCAAGTACTACCCATGAAAGGAAGTGTGGCATATAAGATACTGTCTGAATAAACTTCTTGAACTTTGCGTTTCTTACTTCATTAAGAAGAAGTGCAAAAACGATTGGAAGAGGGAAGTTGATAAACAGTTTAATAATGCTGATACCAAGAGTGTTTGTCATAATGTGAACAAACTCATCATCCTTGAAGAAGTTCAGAAAATGATTGAATCCACCTTTAGCTGCCCATGCAGATTTTAAGAAATCAATGCTGAACAATGGTGTTGTGATTCTGTAGTTTTTCTTGAAAGCAATCAAAAGGCCGTACATTGGCGCATAGTTGAAAATTAACATCCAGATAACACCGAGAATTGCCATAATCTGAAGATATTTTTCTTCTCGTAATCTAACCAGAAAGGATTTCTTTTTAAGTGTTGTCTGAAGTTCGTTTGTATTTTTGTTTTTCAATTTGAAACTCCTGTTACTCCGGCTGTTAGTCCGCCGGATTCAACTTACAGTTTGAGTATAGGTTTGAAGACCTGGTATTTCTAGTTTCAAAAATTTCAGAAAGGTGTCTTTTTTTCGGTTTTAGAAAAATGAAAATTGACAACATTTCTATTCATGAATTATGTTGAAATCACAAAGCGGGAGTTCATAGAATCCCGTGCACAGGAGAAATAAATGAAAAAAGAAATAAAAGGTTCTTTTGCGTTATTGAACGGTAAAAAAGTTTACAAAATTGAAAATTATGACGAGATGGATAATTTCTTTATGACAATTACCAGCTCTTCTGATATATGGAACTTCTGCTGGTCTCAGGGTGGACTTACAGCCGGAAGAATCAACAGTAATCATTCAATCTTTCCCTACTACACTGCAGATAAAGTAAGCGATGCTTCTTCCTATACAGGAAATTACACTTGTGTTGCCGTAAAAACAGAAAACGGAGAATTTGAATACTGGGAACCATTCTCAACCTTCTATACATCACCAACACAGAAAAAAGCTGCATCAAAATTTTTAATTCATAATCTTTATAAAAACTTCAACGGTACAGAAGTTTGGCTTGAAGAAATAAACACAGAACTTCAGTTAGTATTTAGAACCGGCTGGACTTCCAGCGAAAAATACGGTCTTGTAAGAACCAGCTGTATTGAAAACCTTTCAGAAACAAAACGGGAACTTTCTGTTCTGGACGGGTGCCGAAATATTTTGCCTGCCTGCTGTACTTCAGCTTTCCAGAATGATAATTCTATTCTTCTGGATGCTTATAAAAAAACCGATCTGGACGAAACTTCAAATATTGCACTGTTTACAGTTTCTTCCATCGTTTCTGATAAAGCTGAACCTAACGAAGGTTTGTATGCAAATACCTGCTGGTTCTCTACAGAAGATAAAATAATTCTTGCGGTGGATGCTCCATCTCAGTTTATAGAAATGGAAAAGCTGGCCTGTGCTGAGGATTTTAGAACAGAAAGTGTTTCTAAAGGAAAACGATCTTCCTGCTATATTTGTCATCAGGTTACTCTGTCCCCTTTGTCCGAAAATCACGCATCAGACAACTGGTACCAGATTTTTGATACAACATTAGCTTTACCTCAGATTGAAATTCTTAAAAATCAGATAAAAGACAGAAATGCCGCAGTAAAAGATCTGGAAGCAGATATTGCTAAAGGGGAAGAAATTATGACCTCTTATCTTTCAGCAGCAGACGGAATTCAGAACACTGCAGATACAATGGCCTGTCTCCATCACCAGCAGAATGTAATGTTTAATATCATGCGTGGTGGAATTTTTTCGGAAGGTGGAAAAATCAGCCTTAAAGACTTTTTGATTTTTATTAATCAGAGAATTATTCCTTCTGTTAAAAAATTCACTGCTTACATAAAACCACTTGAGGCAAAAGCTGTAAAAGATGATTTAGTAAATTACGGAGATTTTGCAGATCTGGTTCAGGAAACTAATGATCCTCAGTTTACAAGACTGTTTTTGGAATATATGCCATTGACCTTCTCCCGCCGCCACGGAGATCCAAGCCGTCCATGGAATGCCTTTAACATCCAGCTTAAAAACCGCGAAGGAAATCCTATCTTAAATTACGAAGGAAACTGGCGCGATATTTTCCAGAACTGGGAAGCACTTGTTTATTCTTATCCGGAATACATTAAAAACATGTGTGCAAAATTCCTTAACGCTATGACAGCAGACGGATTTAATCCTTACAAAATTAATCGTCAGGGAATCGACTGGGAAATTCCTGATCCAACAAATCCATGGGCACAAATTGGTTATTGGGGTGATCATCAGGTAATTTATTTTGAAAAATTGCTGGAATTTTACAACAAAACAAAACGGTCAGACTTACTGGCAAATGTAAACGAAAAGATTTATACCAGCTCAAATGTTCCTTACAGACTTAAACCTTACGCAGAGATTGTAAAAAATCCTCGCGTTACAATTGCTTTTGACCGTGATTTAAGCAATACCCTTAAAGCAGAAGAAGCAAAAAAAGGTTCTGATGCAAAACTTATTCAGGACAAAAACGGAAATCCATATCTGGTAAGCTTTGCTGCAAAAGTCCTGCAGATTGTTATTTGTAAAATCGCCAATTTTATTCCTGCCGGCGGTATCTGGCTTAATACTCAGCGACCTGAATGGAATGATGCAAATAATGCTCTGGCAGGTTACGGACTTTCGGTAGTTACTCTGTGTTATCTGTACCGCTACATTGCCCAGCTGGCAGAAATTTTTGAAAATACTCCTGTAGCAAAAGTTACTCTTCCTTCTGCTGTAAATAAATGCTTTTTTGATCTGGTAGCCTTGTACTCAAAAGCTGATGCAAAAACTCTTTGCAGTGATAATCAGAAACGCAAAGCCTTTGTAGATGAAGCCGGAAAGATTTTTGAGACAGAACGAAATGATTTCTACGCTAACGGCTATACTGGAGAAACAGAAGCTTCCTGCAAAGAAATTGCTGCAGCCCTTAAAATGATTAATCAGCAGATGGAATATACAATCCGACTGAATAAACGTGCAGACGGACTTTATCATTCTTACAATACTCTTAAAATCACAGAAACCGGAATGGAAATTGAATACCTGCAGGAAATGCTGGAAGGTCAGGTTGCAATCCTTTCTTCTACTCTTCTTTCACCAGAAGAAGCATTGGAATTAACTGCTGCATTAAAAAACAGCAGAATGTATGAACCTCATCAGAATTCTTACATGCTTTATCCAAACAAAGAACTTCCACTTTTCTTCAACAAAAACTGCATTTCTACGGAAGATGCACAAGGTCTTGCGGCACTTATTGAACGAACAGGAAATCTTTATCTGGAAAAGGATATAAACGGTAATTATCACTTTAATCCTGATTTTAGAAATGCCGGTGTTATGGAACAATTTATTGAAAATCAAAAAGGAGAAAATGTCCCAACTGCAGAAGAACGAATTACTCTGTCCCTTTTGTACGAAAAAACCTTTAATCATCAGTCTTTCACTGGCCGTTCAGGAACTTTCTACGCTTACGAAGGCTTGGGCAGCATTTACTGGCACATGTGTTCAAAACTTTTACTGGCCGTTCAGGAAAATCTTCTTACAGCAATTAAACAGAACAAAAAGGATTTATCAGAAAAGCTCAAAACAACTTATTACGAAGTTCGCAAGGGACTTGGTTCCAACAAAACTCCAGAGGTTTACGGGGCTTTCCCTGCCGATCCTTATTCCCACACTCCTTACTTACAGGGTGCAAAACAGCCGGGCATGACAGGACAGGTAAAAGAAGAAATTCTTACCCGCTGGGGAGAATTAGGAATTTCTGTTGAGGGCGGAATTGCGGCTTTTGCTCCAGTTTTCCTCAAAAAAGAAGAAATTTGTGCTGATGGTACTTTGCAGTTCAGCTGGTGTGGCGTTCCTGTAACTTACAAATTTACCGGCGCAAATGAAAACTTTATTACGGTGGATGGAAACAAGAGAAAAGGAAATTCACTTACAGAAACAGAAACAAAGGATTTATTCCTTCGTCAGGGTAAGATTTCAACAATTGAAGTTGAATTGGGCAAAGAATATTGCTGCTAAAAACTGGGAGAATTAAATGATTGAACTTTACGAAACAACAAAAGATACAGAAAGACGTTTAGAAAAAATTGATATTAATCAGCGGGTAAATCCAGATTTTCATGGTTACTCTGGCACTGTTGTAATTGATAAAACAAAGGAGTTTCAGACTTTCAAAGGATTTGGCGGTGCAATTACTGAATCTACCGGGTATGTTCTTTCAACCCTTTCCGAAAAAAAGCAGAAAGAAATTCTTTCTGCATATTACGGTAAGGAGGGCATTGGATACACTTTTACCCGTTCTCATATGAATTCCTGTGATTTTTCTCTTGAAAACTGGACCTGCTGTGACCAGAAAGACGAAACTCTTGAAAGTTTTTCTATGGAAAGACCAAATAAGTACATTATCCCTGGAATTATTGCCGCAAATAAACTTTTGGACGGAAAATTAAATCTGGTAATTACCCCTTGGTCGGCTCCTGCATGGATGAAAACTAACAATGATATGAATCACGGTGGAAAAGTAAAACCTGAATATCATGGTTTATGGGCACAATTCTATGTGCGTTACATTCAGGAACTGAAAAAACAGAATCTGGAAGTAAGTTACATTTCTGTTCAAAATGAACCGGCCGCTGTTCAAACCTGGGATTCCTGTGAATATTCAGCAGAAGAAGAAGGATTGTTTGCGGTAAATTATCTTCGTCCTGCTTTAGACAAAGCTGGTATGGAAAATATTAAAATTCTGGTTTGGGATCATAACCGTGATATTTTCAAAGAAAGATTTACAAACTCCATGAAAGTTCCCGGAGCTGATAAGGCCATTGCCGGTGCAGCTTTTCACTGGTATCAGGGCGACCAATATGATCAGGTTCAGTATGTTTATGAAAATTTCACCGGTAAAGATTTGTTTTTTACGGAAGGTTGTGTAGAAGGCGGACCAAGAAATGGTGCCTGGTTTACTGGTGAACGCTATGCTCACAATATTATTAATGATTTAAACAGCGGCTGTAATGCCTGGATAGACTGGAATCTTGTACTGGATATGCAGGGCGGACCAAACCATGTTCACAATTACTGCGATGCACCGGTTCTGGCTGATAAAGAATCTGATACAGCATATTATCAGAGTTCTTTTTACTACATTGGTCACTTCAGTAAATTTATAAAGCCTGGTGCTGTAAGAATTTCCTGTACTCATGACAACGGCTGGATACCTGCTTCTATTACAGGAAGAGGAGAAAACCTTCTGGAAAGTGTAGCCTTTAAGAATCCAGACGGTTCTATTGTTTTTGTAATCACAAACCGTACAGAAGCCGATTTGAATTACCATCTTAAGTTTGCAGAGGAAGATAAACCAACCGTTTACTGTATTCCTCCCCGTTCAATTCAAACTTATATCTTTAAGTAAAAAAAAGACCTCCTAATCTTTTGTCATAATTTTTATTGGGGATGCATTGGAGTTTCCAGTGCATCCCCTCCCCATGTACGCAGTTTTGCAAAGCAAAACTGCGAGCGAAGTGCCTGGCAATGTATGTGCCACGCTTAGTAGTCACCCCAACAGTACGCAGTTTTGCAAAGCAAAACTGCGAGCGAAGTGCCTGGCAATGTATGTGCCACGCTTAGTAGTCACCCCAACAGTACGCAGTTTTGCAAAGCAAAACTGTGAGCGAAGTGCCTGACAATGTATGTGCCACGCTTAGTAGAACACTTCGCTTAGAGCGGTGTGTATTTGATGTAATCGTAGTAAGCGTATTTGTTTCCGCTCCACCAGAAGTGATTCAACCAGCTGTCTACACCAGTTCCTGGCCAGAGGTTTACCATAATCTGCATTGGATGGCTTGGCATCTGTTTTCCATAAGGAGCATTGAAACCAGTGTTGTTACAACCATAAACCCAGCGTCCATCAACATACCAGTTAATCCAACCTGGACCCCATTCGATTGCATATTTGTGATATCCGTAAGCAGCATCAAATCCAAGATCAATAATCTTTTCATTATTTGCTACACCATTTACATAATAATTAAACTGAACTTTTGTTGTATCTTTACCAAGAATTTCAACATCAATTTCATCCCAAGGACTGCCTGTGTAGAGGAAGAATGAAGTTACAAGTCCGTCGCCTTTTGCAGCCATCATGTTTGTTTCAAAAGTACCATAAGAGAAAGTATTGTTTGTACGATATTCTCCACTTGAGTACTGCTTTCCGTGACTCCAGCTATTGTCTAACTTAATAGCCATTTTTCCACCGCTGAAAGAAACATTTTCTGGTTTCCATCCACAGTTAAACATACCACCGTTAGTCCAGTTAGCCTTGTTGAAAGTACCTGTGTTGTAATAATCCATAGGATCCCAGAGACTCCAGTTCTGAGTGTAGCGGGCAGATTCAAGAGATTCATCTGCTGCAGCCGAAGAGAGATCAGCCTGACTACATGACATGAATACAGCTGCTAAAGCCATAATCCCTGCACACATTAATAAATTAGTTTTTTTCATTTTTGTCCTCCAAAATGAAACGAGAGAGTTTTTTGATACTTTAATTACAAGCCCGATATAGAGATAAAAATATCAAAATATTCTGTTTTTATTCTAAATCTTCATAAAAACTGTTGTTTTTTTTGAAAAACTGATAGAATACCCTTATGGAATTAAACAGCAAACAAAGAAAATATTTAGAAAAAGAAGCCCACGATTTACAGCCAGTTGTAATTGTTGGAGGCGCTGGACTTACAGATGGAGTTATTCAGATGGTAGACACATCCTTAGCTACACATGAATTACTCAAAGTAAAATTTAATGAATACAAAGATGAAAAATTTGAATTAACTGACGAGATGTGTGAAAAGTGCAACGCTACTTTAGTTCGCATTATCGGTAACGTTGCAATTCTCTATCGTGAAGCAGAAAAAGAAGAAGACCGCAAGTTCAAACTGTAATTACAATTTGAACTGTGCAACCTGATTCTGAATCTTACCAACAACTTTCTGATTTACACTTGCAGATCCATCAACCAGTGTGATTGACTGCTGTAAGTCAGTAGTTGCAGCAAGACTGTCCTGAATAGCATTTTCAGTAGACAATGAAGCATCTACTACAGTCTGCATAAACTCACGCAATGCTTCTGCCTGGCGGGTTTCCTTTTCTGCCAGACTTTTTACTTCCTGAACAGAATTAAGAATTTCCAGTGTAAATTTCTGAGTATCATTTGCACCAGCTCTTTGCTCTTCCATGGCTGCATAAATGTTACCAACCATTTCGGCATTTTCCTGAACCTTAGCCGCAATACCACTAAAGGCCTGTCCCGCAGCTGTAATTGCAGTTACACCGGCATTAATTTTTTCCATCAAAGAACTAAGCATCTTCTGAATGTTTGTTACACTTTCCGAAGAAGAAGTTGCCAGAGAGTTTACTTCATCAGCAACAACCGCAAAACCTTTACCAACATCACCAGCATGAGCTTCAGCCCGGTTTATACTCTGGGTGAGAATATCGGTGTTGATCTTAAGTTAGTTCCTAATGAAGA
>JAKSTK010000008.1 GCA_024402615.1 Treponema sp. | reverse complement strand
GAACCTAGCCTTATAGGCTAAGTGCAAACCACCCGTTTGACGGGTGGTTATGATTCCAGTTTGGAAATTAATTATTCAGAATCTTTTTTATCATCGGTTTTAGAAGCTAATTTGTTACCAAGGAAACTTCCAAGAACAGTCTGTAAATCGATTCCCATAGAATCTTTAAGACCATTAGAAACCTGGTTAATTGTTTTAGTAATATCTTCAGTAAGTTTTGCAGTATTGCCTTCGCCGTACATTGTGATTGAATCAATCTTCTGTAATGGTTCAGCAACAGCTTTAGCAATAAGTGGTAACTGTTCGAAGTAAACTTTGAGAGTTTCCAATTCCATCTGCTGGCGGGCTGCATCACCGTACTGTTTCATAGCTTCTGCTTTCTTCAAGGTACCTTCTGCTTCTGCAAGTGCTTTAGCCTGAATAGCGGCAGCTTCTGCTTCACCTTTTGCTTTAATACCTTCTGCTTCTGCAATCATTTTCTGTTTCTGTGCTTCAGCCATTTTTTCTACAGCAAGAGCTTCCTGTTCCTGTTCGTAGCGTTTTGCTTCTGCCTGAGCCTGAACTGCAAGAGCGGCCTGTTCCTGTTCAAAGCGTTTAGCTTCAGCTTCTTTCTGGCGTTCATATAAATCAGCATCAGCTTTCTGCAAAGCAGCAAATTTTTCTGCTTCTGCCTGTTTTTTAATTTCAGCTTCAAGCTTCTGTTCAGTAACTTCTACTTCTTTCTGTTTTAAGAGAATCTCTTTTTCCTGGCGGGCAATGTTAGCATCGGCAGTGGTAACTTCAAGAGTTTTACGCTGAGTTTCTTTCTGAATGTCGTAAGCAGCATCAGCTTTAGCTTTTTCTGTAGCGGCATTGGCATCAAGTTCAGCTTTTTTAAGATCAAGAGCATTCTGTTTGATGGCAATCTGAGTGTCAGCTTCTACGCGGGCATCATTTGCTTCTTTCTGTGCTTCTGCCTGAGCTTTTGCAATATCTCTTTCTGATTCAGCTTTAGAAATAGCAGCCTTTTTACGAATCTTAACAATGTTATCAACACCAAGATCTTCAATAACTTTATTGTTATCAATGAAGTTCTGAACATTGAATGAGATAATATCAAGACCCATAGCAGCTAAGTCTGGGCTGGCATTTTCTTTTACTAATTCAGCAAATTTCTGACGGTCACTAACCATTTCTTCCAGAGTCATACGACCTACGATTTCACGCATGTTTCCTTCAAGAACTTCGCGGGCAACAGAACCAATGTACTGAGTGTCTTTGTTAAGGAAGTTCTGAGCGGCCAGAGTAATTTTTTCTGGAGCAATAGAAATCTTAACGTTTACAACAGCATCAACCATGATGTTGATATAGTCTGCTGTAGGAACGGCACTGGAGGTTTTTACATCAATTGGAATAAGTTTAAGGTTTAAGCGATCTTTCTTTTCAAAAAATGGGATTCTTAAACCGGCTTTACCAATAATCACTTTTGGTTTGCGTTTTAAACCAGAAATGATAAGAGCTTCATCTGGACTTGCCTTAAGGTAAGAGCAAATCAAGAGCAAAATCAGAAATACAGCAACTGCTGCAATGGTGATAATCATTGGTGTTGTCATAGCACCCTCCGAAAAAATATTTATTAACTTGAATATAAGTATAAATCATTTCCGTGTGTAAAAAAATAAATAATTTTCCTTAAGAATTTCAAACAAAAGGGACAGAGTAAAATATATAAACATTCTGATTGAAGCATTCAGACTCCCGCAGTAAAAGTGCTAGTTTTTCTTTTTGGGTAGAATAAGAAAGCTGAACGAAAAGACCACTTTTCTGCTGGGATTCTAAATGCTCCCATCACTGAAAGAAATACAATTTTTCCGATTTACTCTGTCCCTTTTGTTTGTACTGGTTGAGATTTATTTTTTTACACTCGGAAATTTGGCACGGGGACTGGCTGAAAATGGGTTTTACTCTGTCCCTTTTGTAAATTATTTTTTTTGTAGGGCGAAGCTTTTCTAAACAAAACGGGGTTCCGCGGCTTGCCTGGCGGCCGGCCCTTGGGAAGGGCTGCTTTGCACCGCTTCATCCCTGCGCAGGCTTACGGAGTTATCTCTACCAGAAAAATCGTTAGATTTTTCATAATCCGTGTGACAAAAAAACAAAAGGGACAGAGTAAAATGCATAAACATTCTGATTAAAGCATTCAGACTCCCGCAGTAAAAGTGCTAGTTTTTCTTTTTGGGTAGAATAAGAAAGCTGAACGAAAAGACCACTTTTCTGCTGGGATTCTAAATGCTCCCATCACTGAAAGAAATACAATTTTTCCGATTTACTCTGTCCCTTTTGTTTTAGCGAAGTGTTCTAGTTTCTGTGGCACAGACCTTTTTTGTCACTTCGCTCATAGTTTTGTGGGACAAAACTATGGAAAGTCTCGTTTTACTCTGTCCCTTTTGTTTTAACTCACGAAAGAGAAATTTTCCTCTACCGTGATTTCAGCTCGATGAATCTCGCTTTGAACGGAGTGCGTGTTGAACCTAAACTAACCCTGCCGGCTTAGTTTTTAACGGTTCTTCGATAGGGGGTATGTCCCTTTTGTTTATTCCACGGAAATTAGCTTTCCTAATTCGGCGATTAGTTTTTCTGGGGTTAGGTCGCAGGCGGTGGAGCCGTAGGTTGCGGCGGCTTTGGCGTGGAGGTAGGTGGCGGTGATTGCGGCTTCTTTTGGGGTGTAGTTTTGTGCGAGGAGGGCTCCTGTCATGCCGGCAAGAACATCGCCGCTGCCACCTTTTGCAAGATTTGGAGTACCTTCTGTTACAATAAATATCTGATTTTCTGCTGCAATAAAGGTATTGGCAGATTTCATAATTACTGCAGTTTGTGGGAATAATTTATTTAAGTAGTTTCCAATTTTAATTTTTGTGTCTGGTTTTTGAGCCAGATTTTTTACTGTAATTTCTTCTTCTGTAAATGGAAAGTCTGTAATTTCATTTTTCATTTTTACCAGGAATCGGTTTAATTCTGAAAGATGTGGAGTAAGTACAATTTTTGCTTCTGGATTTTTGTTTAGTTCAAACAAAAGGGACAGAGTAAAATCTGCATCAAAGAAGCCTGCATCCAGCACAAGGGCAGGGGCGTTACGGGGAGAATCCCCGTTTGAAGGGGTGGCGAGCAACAAAGTGCGAGCCAGGGGAAGACTTTCCCCTCCTATACCACTACCAAAACAGACTGCTGTAGTTTTGGCGGGAAGAGTTTCGGATATCATCAGTTCGGGAGAAATTTTGAACTGGGAAAGATTGGAGTTTTCGGTTTTTACCAGAGTTGTAAGGCCACTTCCAAGATTCATTGCTGCAGTGGCGGCAATAATGGCTGCACCGGATTTTTCGCCGGCAATTACCGCTGTGTGTCCGTAAGTGCCTTTGTGAGCAGCGGGATTTGTTCTAACGGGAAGTTTTATATCTTCTTTGGTGATTAAAAAGGCAGGGGCTTCTGTATCCTGCTGAAAAAATTTTTGTGGCAATCCGATTTCTGCTTCCAGAATTTCTCCACAGCAGGCTTTTGCTTTATCGGAATAAAGAACGGTTTTAAGGGAACCCATAGTGATTGTACAGTCGGCCTTAAACTCCAGAGCAGAAGGTATGTCGCAGGCAAGACGGTAAGAATTGCAATTGTTCAAACCGGTTATAAAATTCTGCTCTTCTGGGGACAGACCTCCGTGAAAACCTGTGCCGTACAGACAATCAACAATTATGTCTGGTGTTTCTGTAAGTTTGAGTTCTGTTTGTATTTGTCCTATTTTCTGAAAAATTTCATATTGGCGCAAAGCTTCTGGGGCAGTTGGGATTTTTGGTGCACAAACTGTAACAAGGCACTGTCCGTAAATAAGGCGGGCCAGGGCGAATCCGTCTCCGCCGTTGTTGCCTTTTCCGCAGAGAATAAAAACTTTTGTAGTGGAATTAAGCTTTGGACGGAGATGATTTGCCATAAACAGGGCTGCGTTTTCCATCATCAGAAAGTCTGGAATGTTGTATTTTTCTTTTACTGTTTTTTCCAGTTGTGAAGGATTTGAGAAGATTTTCTGCATTTTGAGCCCCGGAATATTTAGGATTTATTTAAGGAAAATTAAACCAAGAATTCCTACTGGAATCAGGTATGCGGCAAACCAGCTGAGCTTTCCTTTTTTAATTAATTTCATAAGTAAGTAGAGTGAAAAATAACCAACTACAAAGGCTGTAAGGCAGCCGGCAAAAATTGGCCAGAAGCCGACTGTTTCTTTTACATCACCAATGTCTTTTAATTCAAGAATAAATGCTCCAAGAATTGCAGGAATGGAAACAATAAATGAGAATTCTCCTGCTGCGGCACGGTTTACGCCACTGAATAAGGCTCCGGAAATTGTTGAACCACTGCGGCTGATACCTGGCAAGGTTCCAAAGCCCTGCATAAAACCAATTACAATTGACTGTACAATAGAAACGCCTTTTGGTTCTGAGTCTGCTTTGTTTGCGGAAAGGCCTTCCATTTCTGTAACAAATTTTGCATGCTTCTGGTTATTTACTTCAATAATTGCAGACACTATAAGTAAAAGGGCTGTAACAATGAATCCTGTGCAGGTTACTTTTACTCCCATTTCCGGAATAAGTTTGCTTGTTACAACACCAATGGCACCTGTAATTATTGTTGTAATGATTATTGCAAGGATTGTGTTCTGAGCGGCTTTTGTGTTTCCGCAAAGCAAATCTGTGTTGTCTATTTCTGCTTCTGGCATTGGCCTTCTTGCGATTAAGCGGCCAAAGGCTTTAAGTAATTTCCAGATTTTTTTCCAGAAGAAAAGGCATACTGCAAAAAGGGTTGCAAGATGCAGAAAAATGTCAAAAAGAATTGGAACATTTGAAAGTCCAAAAAGATGCTGCATTACATCCAGATGTCCTGAAGATGAAATTGGCAGAAACTCTGCAACGCCCTGTACGAAGCCTAAAATAATTCCCTGTAAAACTGTCATATGTAAGTCTACTCCTGAATATACTTATTTAATCGGTGAGAAATAATAAAATGTGACTGTTTTTTCCTGTTTGCGGTGATTTTTTACCACAATTTAAGGTTGAATTTTCCTTTTGTGAAAACAGGAATTCTTTCTAGTGGTGCTTCTACTGTAAGGGTCTGTCCCCCGTCATATTCTTTACCTGTAGCAGAATCAATCCATTTTTCGCCGTTGTCTGTAACTGGCAGATATACAACTCTCGAAGCTGCTCCTGCTTCCATTACTGGACAAACCATCAGCTGTGAACCAAACATATACTGATCTTCAACTTCCCATGCAACTGCATCGTTATTGAAGTCGTACATAAGTGGGCGCATAACTGGAGTACCTTTTTCGTGGGCGGCCTGCATCTGTTCTTTGATGTATGGTTTAAGCGCGGCTCTTAATTTTAAAAGCTTTGAAAGAATATCATAAGTTTCTTCTCCAAAAGACCAGACTTCGTTATCCTGTCCGCTTTCCATCTGTTTAATCTGATGGCCCCGAACTTCGTGATATGGTTTTTCTGGTACATGGAAAGGTGGGCGTTCACCGTGTAAACGCATAACCGGACAGAAACATCCCCATTCAAACCAGCGGATAAGTAATTCCTTGAATTTTGGATCCCGAATATCGCCGCCTAAGAAACCACCGATATCTGTTGTCCACCATGGAATTCCAGCAATTGCCATACTGAGTCCAGCCTGTACCTGATTTCTGAAGGAGCGGAAATCTGAATGTACATCTCCTGACCACACAACTGCACCAAACTTCTGACTTCCTGCCCAGGCACAGCGCACAAGACTAAGTGGAAGTTCAACTCCTTCCGATTTAAGTCCGTCATACCATGCTTTTGCATAGAAGTAAGGATAGATATTGGAACATTCCATTGCAGGTCCAATATGATAATTGTAATGTTCAAATTCGTAGAGCCCGTATTCTGGTTCTGCTTCATCAAGCCAGAAAAGCTGGATTCCCTTTTTGAAGTAATTTTCTTTACATTTTTCCCAAAGATATTTGCGACATTCTGGATTTGTTGTATCAAAGAAAACTGTGTTTCCCATCCAGTCCATGTTAAAGCCATCTTTTTTATCAAAACTGATTAAGAAACCGTTCTGTGCCATGTAATCAAAATTTTCTGAACGTTCATCAATGGTTGGCCATACACTGACCATAAGCTTTACATTCATTTCTGAAAGCTCTTTTACCATTGCTTCTGGATCCGGCCAGTCTTCTTCATCAAACTTAAAGTCTCCCTGGCACGACCAGTGGAAAAAGTCGATTACAATTACATCCAGTGGAAGTCCACGGCGGCGGTATTCTTTTGCTACGGCAATTACTTCTGCCTGATTTCTGTAGCGTAATTTACACTGCCAGAAACCCATGGCAAAATCTGGCATCATTGGTGTACGGCCTGTAACTGCTGTGTAATTTTCTTCACATTCTGCAGGAGTTCCACAGGTTACCCAATAGTCAATTTTTTTTGTCTGTTCTGCTGTCCAGATTGTTCCGTTTGTTCCAAAGCTGGCAGTTCCAATTGCAGGATTATTCCATAAAAAGCCGTAACCTCTGCTGGAAATAACAAATGGAACGGAAGCCTGTGAGTTCTTTTGTGAAAGCTCCCAGATTCCGCCTTTTTTATCGAGATGTGAATCCTGATACTGGCCCATACCAAAAAGTTTTTCATCATCATAAGCTTCAAAACGAACTGTAGCTTTATTGTTAAAAGTGTTGTAGTTCTGCTTTAATTCGCGGCCGGCAGTATTTGTTGGAACACAGAAACGGTCGATTCTTTGACGATTTCGCCACTGTTCCTCCAGAAGTAAAGTTTCGGAATTATCTTCTTCAATCTGCCAGAAGCTGATCCAGTTTTCATGATTTACCTTTACCAGCATCTTTCCGTTGCGGAGAGTTGCCACCTGACCGGTAGTTTTTTCCAGTTGAACTGTTCCGGCTTTCATTTCTTCGGCAAAATGTTCTGCCCACGGAAAAGTTGTATCAACTTCTTTTATTTCAATTGCTACATATTCCGAATTCTTAATTCCACATTCCGAATTATCTAATGCCCAGTCATTTTTATCCATCTGACGGTCTTTTGTTATACGAACGCGTACAGAATCTTTTCCCCAGCCTTCAATCCAGACTGTTCCAAATCCATCTTTAATTACCAAACGATTATTTTCTTTTAACAGCATAATTTTATTGTAACGGGATTTATTTTTTTTACAAACATAAAGTATTTACCTTACAAAATAATTTTTTTTTATTACGGATAATTTTAAATTATTTTTTAGGTATCTATTCTTAAGAATAGTTCTCTATTTCGTAATTTAAAAACCGTTTTAGAATTAAAGTCAGGATAAGAAAACGAATCTGCAGAAACATTATTTTATTCTCACAAAAAAAGTATGGAGTAAAAAAAACTACTATGAAAAAAATTCATATTTTTGCTGCTGTTGCTGCAGTAGCAGGTTTCTTATGTCTTGCAAGCTGTAATCAGAACTTGCAGGCTGTTAATGATGAAGCTACAGATTCTTCTCGAGCTGTAACACTTTCTTACAACAACACTGGCTGGAACGGTGGAATGTATTATTCATTCTGGACTGATGGCGGTGGAAATGTACAGATGACTCTTGGTGATGGCGGTAACTATTCTGTATGGTGGCAGAACTGTGGTAACTTTACTGCAGGTAAGGGTTGGAATCAGGGAACCTGGCGTAATATCAATTACAATGCCGGTGCATGGAATCCTTCTGGAAATGGTTATATTGCTGCTTATGGATGGACAAAGGGAAGTAAACTTGTTGAATACTACATTGTAGATTCATGGGGAACTTACAGACCAACAGGTCAGTACATGGGTCAGGTTTGGTCAGATGGTGACTGGTATGATATTTATAAAACTACTCGTTACAATCAGCCATCAATTCTTGGAAACAGAACTTTTGATCAGTACTGGAGCGTAAGACGTAACAAACGTCCACAGGGAAGAAACAATACAATTACAACTGCTAATCACTTCAGTGCATGGCAGAATTGCGGAATGTATCTTGGTAACCAGTGGGATTATCAGATTATGGAAGTAGAAGGATATCAGAGTTCAGGTTATGCAAACCTTACTGTATGGTAATCTTTAATAAATAAAAACTCTCAAATCTCTAAAAAGAAGGCTGCCGGTTTTTGAACTGACAGCCTTTTTACTTTTATTCTTTGATTTTGTATCGGAGGATTTTTTCTCCATAGGTTTCTGCATTTTTCTGCAGGCGTTTCCAGCAAAGGTCCGAAATTGTTTCAAAGCTGCCTGAAGCCTTTTGTGGCACTTCCGGTTTTTGAACAAGAATGCAACGGCGATTTCCTTTATCTTCTGCATTTAATTTACAAACTGCTTCAAAGGTGGTTCCACTTCCCGCAAAAAAATCCATTATAAGTGCGTCTTCTGGTAATTGTGTGATTTTGATTAGATGACTGATTAATTCTACCGGTTTTGGATTATCAAAGGCAGTTTTTTCTCCAAGGATTTCATCCAGATGAGCCTGAGCATGACGGGTTGAATCAACAAAATCTATAATATTTTTTGGAATGATTTTTTCTGGTTCGTTATTAAAAATCTTTTTGCGGGGCACTTTGTCATAAGCTGGTGCATTTCCAAACCAGATTTTATTTTCGGAAAGTAATTTATCCATTTCTTCTTTACTGCACTGCCACTGGCGGGTCCATTTTTTGCCGGAAGGGGAGGTGATTGTAAAATAATTTTTGTGATTTGGATTACTTCGATTTTCTGTAAAAGAAATACTGCCCGAAAACCAGTTGCCCCGAGGGTCGTTGTCTGCATTTGTCTGGGCCCAGTCGGTGTATTCAATTTCTTCAAAGGGTTTTAACTGATTTTTATTTTTTGCATAACAGAGGGTGTGCTGCTGAAGTGTTCTGGACCAGCGGTCTTTTTTTCCTTTTCCGTGAAGCCACATAAAATCGTTTACAAAGTTTTCTTCACCAAAAATCTGATCGCATAATAACTTCAGGTGATAAAGCTCTGCCTGGTCGATAGCAATAAAAATACAGCCGTTTTCTGAAAGTAACTCTTTTGCCTGAAGCAAACGACGCTGCATAAAACTAAGCCACTGGGAATGGGAATCGTCGGAGTTATGGAAATTATCTTTGTAGGTAAAAGTGTTGCCTGTGTTATATGGTGGATCAATATAAATGAAGTTGATTTTATTTTTATACAGAGGATTCAGCAGTTTTAATACAGGATAATTATCTCCTTCAATAAACAGATTTGAATCTGAAATTTGGGAAAGCTCAGGTACTAAGGTGATTTTTGACATTTCGCCTTTTATGTCATAAACTTCCGGAAAATCTGTCCATTGAATAGAAAAACTCATAGGTTAATTATAGAAGAATACGGACAATTGTTAAAGAACCATATACAAATCCGCTCCAGAAAATTTCTTAATCTCATTGTCACCCATCCCGTTAAGTGCTAAAATTTCCCCATATTTTCTTGCCGATTTAGCTCACCAGGTAGAGCAGCACCCTCGTAACGTGCAGGTAGTTGGTTCGAGTCCGACAATCGGCTTATATAACAGAAATATTTCAGATAGAACTGGGTACATATTCGGACGAATCTTCTATATTGCGATTGGGGACTCAGTGCCGTCCCCAATACCCCCTGCTAAGCAGAAGTTTATCAAGAAGGTTTTTTGAAAGGCAAATAAGTTCATCTGCAATTTGTGCAAAACCTTTTTCTGCAGCAATATCTGTAACGGCAACCATTCCCATTAAGGCCCAGCCGTTTCCTGTAGCCCACAGTTTATCCCTTACAAACCGATTTGTTCCTGCATCATAAATATGTTTGAGAACTCCAGTTTTTTCATCCAGCAGATAATTATACATTCCTTTTATCTGCTTATAGGCTTCTTCAACTTTTCCCATTTCTGCTAAAAAAGGGGGAGCCATATAAATTGAATCTGCCCAAATCTGATCTGGAGAAAAGCCTTCATGAAAACTGATTTCATTATGACATAATGTTCCATTTTCTGTGCGGGGTGCTTTTGTCATAAGATAATTCAGCATTTTTTTCTGCCGCAGTGAGATAGAAATCTTCTCCTGTAATATCGTATGCTTTTTTTACTTTTTCCAGATTTTCTTTCATTTATTAAATTCCAAAAACTTTTGCGGCCTGTATCATTCTGTCTGCAATTTTTACGCCAAAAGGACATCGGCTTTCACAGGCTTTACAGCCAATACATTCTGATGCCTTATGTTCCAGCAATTTATAATGTTCTTTTACCGATTCTGGAATTTCTTCCTGCATGGTAGCCAGATCATAGAATTTATTTACCATAGCAATATCAATATTTGAAACGCAGGGACGACAGTGTCCGCAGTAAGTACACTGCCCGGTATAAGAATGTAGCGGTGCGTTTGCAAGAACTGCTCCATAATCTTTTTCTGCAGCACTTGCAGTTTCGTAAGATACAGCTTCATCAACCTGTTCTTTTGTATCAAAACCACAGAGAATTGAACTTACAGCAGGACGAGTCAGAGAATAATGAATGCACTGCAAAGGTGTAAGTGCAACTCCAAATGGAGAACGTTTTGGATCAAAAAGTCTTCCTCCTGCAAAACCTTTCATAACGGTAATACCAACATCATATTCTTCGCAAAGTTTGTATAAGTCTGCTCGTTCTTTATTTATTCCGTTAAGGTTCTGGTCGTATTTGTAGCCTTCTGTAAGTAAAGCGCCTAAATCTTCACCGGAAGGCAGCATATCAAAGGCTGGATTAACGCTAAACAGAAGCATTTCTATAAGCCCTGATTTTACTGCCATTGCTGCAACTTTAGGATCATGAGAACTCATACCTATATGGCGGATAATTCCTTTGTTTTTAAGTTCCATAACATAATCCATATATTCCGAATTCTGAATAGCATTCCAGTCTTCAACAGTATCAATATAATGAATCATGCCTAAATCAATATAATCTGTTTGAAGGCGGGTGAGTAAATCTTCAAAAGCTGGTTTTACAAATTTGATATCCCGGGAACGAACATACTGATTATTCTGCCAGGTAGAACCAAGATGGCCCTGAACATACCAGTCTTCGCGGTTGCCTTTCATGGCCTTTCCTATAATATCTCTGGATTTAGGATCAGGCATCCAGCAGTCAATAATATTAATTCCTTTGGAAGCAGCATATTTCATCAGTTCAATTGATTCTTCTTCAGGATGACGTTCCAGCCATTCTCCTCCAAAACCGATTTCGCTTACCATTAAGTTAGTTTTTCCAAGTCGTTTTTTAAGCATAGGTAACTCCGCAGAATATATTGAATAACAGATATTATAAAAGAAACGATTATTTTTTGCATAAAAACATTACGGAATTGTCTAAATAATATTTTTTTTGATGTAAGGGGATTACAATATAAGTTTTAATAAAAAAAGCGTTTCCTTTCTGGAAACGCTTTTTGTTTTATGTGCTTTTATTTGAAATTATCTTTCAATACTTCCAACACGAGTGTCGTACATACGACGAATTTCTGCAATGTTATTAACAATCATGTAAGAATCGTAGATTTCAAGTTTACGTTTTTCTACAAGCTTATTTAATTCATCTCTTGTAACTTCATTTGAGAGACCTGCCCAGTGAGCAATGTCAGACATATTTACATTGAAACGGCGCTGTTTTTCTGTTGGATTAGAAACAGGATTCATTTCATCAAGCATAAGGAATACATCTGCAAGACGAGCCTGTAAATCTTTAATACAGAGAATTCTAAAACGGCGTTTCTGATCATAAATACGTTTACAGAAGAGCTTAAGAAGAACAAGTGCAATTTGAGGATTTCCTGTAATTAAAAGCTCAAAGTTTTCTTTATTGAATTCCAGACATTTTACATGACCGCTGGCCATACAGGTAGCAGAACGAGGTGAGTTATCGAGGATAGCCATTTCACCAAAGAATTCGCCTGGTTTTAAGATATCAAGGTTTTTAGAAGTTCCATTTACACATTTTACAAGTTGAACTTTTCCGCTCTGAATAAGATAGAAGCTGTCGCCAGGTTCATATTCAGAAATAATTACCTGTCCAGGTTCATATTCTTTTGCAAAGCGTTCAAATGCTGGTAAAGAGAACAATTTGAGTGAACCAGATTCTTCTTCTGCGGCAGGTGCTACATCACGGATTCTGTGCTGTGCGGCCTGTCGTTCAGCTCTCATTTTTGCATCTGAGTAAAGTTTTGCTACTTCTTCTTTTCTTGGAGTGTTTGGATAACGAGTAAGAAATTTGATGTAAACATCACAAGCTGAACGATACTGTTCATCATCTATAAAGCTTTTTGCAACAGCAAGCATACCTGACTGCTGGTCTTCTGTAATTTTATTTAAGATTGATTCTGTCTTTTTGTGAATCTGACGAAGCTGATTTGAGAATACACGGAGCATCTTCATAATCAGGGCTTTGTTATTCTGGAAAAGGAGTTCGAATTCTTGTACTGAGAGTGCTACAACAACTGAAGGAACTAATGCTTTTGCAGTCTCTTCTCTTCCAAAATGTCCAAATGCAGATTTTACACCAAAAAATTCACCGCTTTTTACCTGATCTTCTGTTGGCATTCCAGATTCAATATCTGTGCTTTCCAGAACTACAGCACCACTTTGCATAATAAAAATGCGGTCATCTTTGTCACCTTCAAAATAAATGACAGACCCTTTGGAATATTGCATTGCTTTTGGCATATCAGAAACTCCTACTCTCGGAAGACTTTTCGATTATTCTACATTGTATCATATCTATTTAAAATATGCTATTCTAAATATATGATAGATTTACATGTTCATACTACAGCCTCAGACGGTCAATACACACCAACTCAGATTGTAGAAAAAGCAGCTGCTCATAATATTCAGGTACTGGCAATTACTGATCATGATACTGTTGCGGGTGTTCCGGAAGCTCAGGCTGCTGCAGAAAAGCATGGAATCATTCTGGTTCCTGGAATGGAATTGAATATTATATTTCCAACCGGTGAGTTTCATCTTTTAGGTTTAGGCTGGGATCATATTTCTCCTTCTTTGCAGTCCATTCTTGATGATGTTATTACTAACCGGGAGTTAAGAAATAATCAGATAGTAGAAAAAATGCGGGAAGCTGGAGTTCCAATCACTTATGAAGAGCTTAAAGAGGAATTTCCAAACACAATAATTGGAAGACCTCATTTTGCGGCGGCTCTTGAAAAACGCAAAATTGTAAAAAATCGCCAGGAAGCTTTTGACAAATATCTTGCACGAGGCCGGCAATGGTATGTTGAACGGGTTGGTTCCAATCTGGACGAAGCTGTTGTTGCTATTCGTGATTCTGGTGGAATTCCTGTTATTGCTCATCCAATGTCGCTTTATCAGTCCTGGGGTAAAATGCCGGAAATACTGCAGGATTTTCATGAACGGGGTGTTATGGGAATGGAAGCTTTTCATCCAGGGGCTCGGGTTACAGAATGTCTCCGTCTTGAAGAACTTGCCCGAAAATTAGGTTTTTTTGTTACTGCCGGTAGTGATTTTCACGGTGAAAAAATCCGTACTGACCGAAGACTTGGTCACACTTGCGGTGGTAAAAAAATTGACAACAAATATTACGAAGAATTAAAAGCTGCCTTACAAAACATAAATCTGTAGAATTTTCAGTCATTTGAAAAATGATGAACACAGAGGGTGTGCGAAGGGATGGAGTTGCGGCGAAGCCGGTCCTTTGGGACTGACCGTCAGGGAACAACGGAACCCCGTTTTGGAAAAAGCAGGCTCGCCCGAAAAAAAAATCACAAAAATCAGAAAAAAATTCCTCACTTTTGGTCCGAAATCCTTCAAAAAAAACTATTAATACTGCAGAGATTTTGTGACTGCGAGGTAGTTTTATGCAGATTTTTTCTTTTTCGCCTTTTGGGTATGAAGGCGCACTGGTGTCGGTGGAAGTGGATTTGAGAAGAGGAATTCCGGCGGTGGATATTGTTGGTCTTGCTGACGGGGCTGTGAAAGAGTCCCGGGAGAGGATGCAGGTAGCTATCAGAAATTCTGGCTTTGATTTTCCTTCTGATCGGGTTTTGATAAGTCTTTCTCCAGCGGATTTACGCAAAGAAGGAGCAGGTTTTGATTTACCGATTGCACTGGGGGTACTGGCCGCAGATGCTCTTGAGGGCGGAGAAGAGGGTTTTATTAATGAGCCGGTGCTGGTTATGGGTGAGCTGGAGCTTTCCGGACGACTGAGGGCTGTGAAGGGTGTGCATGCGGCGGTTTCGACAGCAGTGGCCGGTGGGATAATGCGTTGCATTGTTCCGGTGCAGAATGCAGACGAAGCGAGAGAAGTTTCTGGTGTAATGGTTTATGGTGCCGATACGCTGGAGCATGCTTTTATGGCGCTGAAGGATAGAACTTTTTTTGAAGCACGACAATTTGGCAGTGACAGTAGTTTTATTCCTGCAGGTAGTACTGCGGTGAATGGAATTTATTTCTCTGAGGTTTCTCCGGGGTATGAGTTTGCAGAGTTGAAAGGACAGATGAAACTAATCCGTGCTTTGCAAATTTCGGCGGCTGGTGGTCATAATCTGATTGCTTTAGGGGCTCCTGGTTGTGGTAAAACAATGGCGATTCAGAAGTTTCCTGCAATTAATCCTTTACTGACTTTAGAAGAAGCTCAGTCTGTTACAAGGATCTGGTCCCTTGCGGGGTTGATAAAACCTTCTGAACCGTTAGTTAGAATCCCTCCTTTTAGAATGCCACATCAGACAGCATCGATTGAAGGAATCTGTGGTGGTGGACCCAACTGCCGTCCTGGTGAAATTTCTCTTGCTCACAACGGAGTTTTGTTTTTGGATGAGGCGGCTGAATTCAAAAGTTCGGTACTTCAAATGCTTAGAGTTCCTTTGGAATCGGGGAGTGTAACTTTAAGTCGGGCAGGAAGATCGACTGTTTATCCTGCTGACTTTCAGTTACTTATGGCGGTTAATCCCTGTCCATGCGGAAATTACGGCTCAAAAACAAAAATCTGTTTGTGTAGTGCTAAATCTGTAGAGCTTTACTGGAAGAAATTTTCTGCACCTCTGCTGGATAGAGTTGATTTGCGGGTGTTTGTGGAAAATAAATCGGAAGATTCGGAAAATATTGAAGAAAGACCTGGATTAACTACAACTGATGAGATTCGCATTGGAGTAGCAAAAGCTGTGAAAATTCAGCGAAAGAGACAGGGTGGAAAAAATGCAAATCTTACTCCTTCTGAGATTGCAGACTTTTGTAAGACGGATGGAGAAACACGGAAGGTTCTGGATAACGCTATTGTTCGTCATGGATTTTCTCCCCGCGCGGTGGCCTCTTGTCTTAAGGTTGCCAGAACAATTGCAGATATTGATGAGTCAAAAAAGATTCTTCCAGAGCATATGGCGGAAGCAGTTGATTATAGAAAACTGTGTACTGATATTTTGCCGGAGATTTAGAAAAGGAATTTAAAATAAAAAACGCTTTCTTACACAGAAAGCGTTTTAGATACCGGAGAAGAGACTTGAACTCTTACGCAGTCGCCCGCAACAGATTTTGAGTCTGTCATGTCTACCATTCCATCACTCCGGCACGGTTTTCATAATATATCAAATGTCAGGAAGTTTTTCAAGTGGGTTTGTGCTATAATAATTATGTGAAATTAACAGTAAATGCATTTGAAGGTGCTGCACCAAATTTAGTATTAAGCACCGTATTTGGATACGATTCTTTTAGACCTTTGCAGAAAGAAATTATTGAAAGTGTTTTAAAGGGAAAAGACACTCTGGCGATTATGCCAACTGGCGGTGGTAAGTCTGTGTGTTATCAGATTCCTGCACTGATATTTGAAGGAATTACGGTGGTTGTTTCTCCTCTAATTTCTCTTATGCAGGATCAGGTTGCATCTCTGGAAGCGGCGGGAATTCATTCTGTTTATTTAAATAGTACTCTGGAGTGGGAAGATTATCTCCAGGCAACACATGAAATTAAAACGGGAAATGTAAAGATTATTTATATTTCACCGGAAGGGCTGGCTACTGACCGTATTAGAAATTTACTTAGCGATCCTTTTGTAAAAGTCAGTTGTATTACTATTGATGAGTCTCATTGTATCAGTTCCTGGGGACATGATTTCCGTCCTGATTATCTGGAAATTAAATATTTGCGAAAGCTTTTGCCTGATGCAGTGATGCTGGCCCTCACCGCAACTGCCACCGAACAGGTTAGAAAAGATATCATTAAGAATCTGGGAATGAAGAATCCTGCAGTTTTTATTTCATCCTTCAATCGTGCTAATATTTATCTGGAGGTTTCCCCTAAACGGAAAGCTCTTGCTCAGGTGGTGGAATATATAAAAAAACGCCCCGGAGAAAGTGGAATCATTTACTGTTTTTCCCGCAAGCAGGTTGATGAACTTACAGATTCCCTGTCAAAAATGGGATTTTCCGTTTTGAATTATCACGCCGGGTTGACTGATGCAGTGCGTGCAAAAAATCAGGATTTATTTATCCGAGATGAAATTCAAATCATGGTTGCAACTGTTGCTTTTGGAATGGGAATCAACAAATCAAATGTTCGTTATGTAATCAATTATGATTTACCAAAATCCCTGGAAGAGTATTATCAGGAAATTGGTCGTGCGGGGCGAGACGGGTTACCATCCTCCGCCTTACTGCTATATTCCGGTTCTGATGCTCACAAAGTCCGTTATTTCTTTAATGAGCAGGCAGATCCTTCTAAATCCGAAATATTGCTGCAAGGTATGTTGAAATTTGCTACAACCAGAACCTGCCGTAGAAAAGCATTACTTTCTTATTTTGGTGAAATATACGAGCACCCTTCCGAAGAGGCTAAAGACTGCTGCTGTGATATTTGTACTTGCGGTGATATGCCGCTTTGTGATGTAACAATTCCGTTTCAGAAGCTGCTCAGTTGTATATATCGGACTAATGAAAGATATGGAGCCAGTTATGTTATTGATATTCTGCTTGGTTCAAAATCAAAGAGAATTCTGGAAAATGAACATAATTATATTTCTACTTACGGCATTGGAAAAGAACTGACAAAGGAAGACTGGTTTGAGCTGGTTGAAGTACTTGTTGGTGAGAATTATTTGTACAAAGATGGGGAATATAATGTTCTGAAAATGACTTATATGGGAAAATCTGCTTTAAACAACAGAGATACAATCCGTCTGCCTGTTACTTTCCGTACAGCTTCTGATTCCGGAGAGTTTATTCCTGCTGGTCGTGCTCCTAAAAAGCCTGCATTTATTATTCTTGGAAGTAAAGAAAAAGCTGCACAGAAACCTGACGAAAATGATGAAGAATCGCAGCGAATTATTACTGATTTGAAGGCCTGGAGAAAAAGAAAGGCGGATGATTTGAACATTCCGCCTTATGCTGTATTCAATGATAAAACTTTGCTGGATCTTGCCGCAAAAAAGCCAAAAACCAAAGCCGATTTAATGAATGTTTTCGGATTAGGAAAAGTCAAAATCGAAAACTATGGTAATGGCATTTTAAGAGTTATTTCTGGAGATTAGAAATAACTCTTAAAACCGGTTAGGAAAACAACTTTCTGCATTCCAGATAGAAACGTTTTTCGTCTGCTTCACCCATAGAGAAACTCTTGCGGGGAAGTGGACCGCGACCGTTAATTGTTTCAAAGAAAGAATCCTTTGCGATTGGTGGCAGTAAAATACCTGTGGCATTTTGCTGCTCACCAAGTTTAAGAACTTCTTCTGTTCCGTGAATATAATCAATTTCTGGCTTAACTGTCTGACAAACTCCATCCTTGCAGACATGACCTGCAGGCGCTGTTTTAAGGAATTCATCAATTTCTGGCTGAAGTCTTGCAACTGCCAGTTCTTTAATTCCAGTTTTCAGAAGAATATATTTCTGAACTCCGTCTTTTACAAAATCAAAACCAAAATCAGCCCAGGAATTCTTTACAGCAGCTTCCAGTTCAGCTTTACCTGTAACTTCCGAAATTGTTCCGCCAAGTTTTTCTGCCAGCTGTTTGATTAAAGCTTCTGAATCAATGTTGAAAATTACACGGTGGATTGGTTCAAAAGTCAGACCTTTATCGTAAATGTTTACAATTTCGATAAGTGCATAGCGGACAGGACAGTTCAAAAGTTCTTCTTCCGAAGCTCCTTTAGCTTTCAGTTCTTCTTTGTATTCATCCCAGACAGCTTTTGCAGTTGCCAGAGAGTGGTTCCCATCACCAACCGCAAAAAGGAAAACAGAACCGTCAGCTGCAGTGTTCTTTTCTGCAATTTTGTTAATTGCTTCTGTGACTTTTGCAATATCAGCTTCTGAAGAAATTTCCCATCCAGTGATTGAACCACCGTTGTTCATTAAATCACCGTTATAAAGTGGTGCATTCTTTTTTACCAGTTCGCCGGAACCTTCAACTAAAAGCCCATCCTTATCATTTACCAGAAGCATGATATGAGGTAATTCCAGCTGAGCACCTTTGCGGATTTCTTTACGAGGTGGAATTCTATCTACAATTGTTGCTTCTGTAGCGCGGATGTTTGCCTTGCTGAAAGGTTTCCATTCATATGTTTCAAGATCAATCTGTGCTACAAGACCTTTTCTTGTACGGCCAAAAGCAGTTTTTCTTTCCAGGTAAACAAGGCATTTTTTTGCAGGAGCAAATACTCCGTTCTGCAAATAGTCTCCCATTGTTTTGCGGATTTTTTTGATTCTTTCTGGTTTATCTGGTGAGTTTAAATAAACTTCAGGAAGAATAAGATTCAAAGTGGAAGGCTTTGAACCTGCAGTTTCTTCTGCTTTTTTCCAATAATCTTTATCCTGTGTGTACTGGTCGCATGCAATTACAGACCAGGTTGATAAATCAATTTCAGCCGGAAGAAGGATTTCCGGAATGCGTAAGCCAAATTCTTCAATGTTTTTCATAATTGAATTATACTAAATCTATGGGCGAATTCAAACAGATTCAGCGATTATCTCAGAAACAGGTTCAAAAACAAGTTCAAAGAATGTCTCAAAAACAGATTCAAGCTGTAACTATGCTGGGAATGAGCTCAAAAGATTTACGGGAACAAATTTATAAGGCGGTGGATGATAATCCTGCTCTGGAAATTGTTTCTGATCCTCTTAATTCTTCTGCAGATGAGTTTGATGCTTATCAACGGCGGAATTCCGAATCCTATTCTACAAAAAGCTACAATTCCGGCAAGGCAGATTCAAATCAGAGTTTTCTTGATTCACGGGAAGATCGAGGTGAAACTTTACAGCAGCATCTTATGAGTCAGCTGAATCTTCAAAGAATTTCTCAGGATGAATATGATTTAAGTAAACGATTGATTTACAATCTTGATAAAAACGGCTGCTATGGTTCCAGTCAGGCCCCGGAAACTTTAATCGACAAAACCCGCCCTCTTCAGACAAAAGAAATGCTTGTCCGTTGTATGGAAATGATTCAGGAAATGGATCCTGTGGGAACCTGTTGTAAAACTCCCGAAGAAAGCCTTTATGTTCAGGCAAAGGTAAAAGGGGACGCTTCTGAACTTACAATGTTTATTCTTGACGGAAGGCTGGAATTAATAAACCCACCGCAGCCAGAACGCGTTTTGAAAAATCTTAAAGAGTACCGCCAGAAATGGCATTCAAAAACTTTTGCACCTTTTATTTTGCTGGATAAACTGACTCCTACAAAGGAAATGGTAGAAGAATCTATTAATTATATTCTTTCGCTTAATCCAAGACCTGCAGGAAATTATTATTCTGATACTGTACAGATTGATTTTGAAAAGCCTGATGTGATTCTGGTAGTTACTAAAGAGGATGGAATTCTTTCAGAAGATAATCTTAGTGAAGGAAAAATCTGCGGAGGAAAAAATTATTACTATCAGGTGAAGTATGCTTCTGGTGAACTGCCTGTAATAAAGCTTGCTCCAAATTATAAATTTGATAAGGAAAATATTGATAAGGCAAAAAGTTTTCTTGATTTGCTGGAATACCGGGAAAACTCAATTGTTCAGCAGGGAAGTGCTATTGTCCGTGCACAAAAAGCCTTTTTTGAAAAAGGACCAGGCCATCTGGTGCCTTTGACCCGCCGTACAATTGCAGCACAAATCGGTGTTCATGAATCTACTGTTTCCAGAATGTCTTCAAAAAACAACAGTCGTTATATTCAGACTGATTGGGGAGCTTTTCCTGCCAGTTATTTTTTCTGTTCCGGGGTTGAAGAAATTTCTTCAGATGAAATCAAATCCAGAATGCAGCAGATTATTTCTGAACATGGTGATAAAAATCTTTCCGACTCAAAACTTACACAGCTGCTGAATGATTCGGGAATTAAAATTGCCAGACGGACAGTGGCAAAATACCGTTCACAATTAGGCATTAAAAATTCTTATCTCCGCTAACAAACAGATTAAAAATTTGTTTACTCAATTTGTTTGTCTTTTGAAAACTCTCATATTATAATTAACATAGATTAATACTTAAGGAGATTATTATGGAAAAGACAATTAAAGCCGTAGGTTTCTCACTGACAGCTGGAAATAACGAATTAATCGAAAAAAAACTTCAGAGACTTACATATGCAGATGAACATATTGTGAATCTTACAATGACTGTTAAATATGACAAGACATTTAAGGTTGATACTACTGTAAACTTCAAATGGGGTGCACAGGCTCATGTTTCTACAGATGATGCTGATTTTGCTGCAGCTGTAAATATGAACGTTGATACTTTGGATTCAAAAGTATCTAAAGAAAAAGAAAAGTATGTAGGCCGCTAGTCCTGCGTAATTAATTTCTAACAAGAACGGCAGTTTGATTTTTTCAGACTGCCGTTTTTTTATGCTGTTCTTTTTATGATTGAAAAAATAGCTCCCGATGTGTATAGTATAATTCTATGGCGGATAAGAAATTCACAGTTCTTGATTTACTCCAACTGAAACTCTCAGGACATGATGCTTTACATCTTAAATGTATTGCAGGCCGCCGTGGATTACCAAGAGCCATCACCGTACCAGAAATAAATCGTCCGGGGCTTGCGCTTTGTGGCTTCTATGAAAACTTTGTAGGTAACCGAGTTCAGCTTTTTGGACGAGGTGAAACTGCTTATCTTAATAAACTTCATCAGGATAACAATTCAGAACCATTAAAATCTTTTTTCGGTAGTGGTTTGCCTTGCTGTATTTTCACTTATGATTTAGTACCAACCGAAGAATTCATTCAGCTGGCCGAAGAAAATTGTTGTCCTGTTCTTTCAACTGATTTATCATCAACAGATTTTTCAAATAGACTTCTACGTGCTTTTTCTAATATTTTCGCACCCCATCAGACAATGCATGGTGTATTGGTAGAAGTTTACGGTATTGGTATACTTATCAACGGTCATTCCGGAGTTGGTAAAAGTGAAACTGCTCTTGAACTTGTAGAAAGAGGCCATCGTCTGGTTGCTGATGATATTATTGAAATTCGCTGTGTAAATGGTAATATTCTTCTTGGTCGTGGTGCTAATACCACAATCAGTCACCATATGGAAATCCGCGGTTTAGGAATTATTAATATTTCCCAGCTGTACGGTGTAGGTGCCATTCGTGATCAGAAAGAAGTTCAGCTGATTTGTCAGCTGGAAGACTGGGATTCTCAGAAACTGTATGACCGTCTGGGAACCGAAACAAATTATAAAGAAGTACTTGGAGTAAAAATTCCATTTATTGAAATCCCTGTTCGTCCAGGCCGTAACCTTCCGATTATTATCGAAGCTGCCGCCATGAATGAACGTCTCAAGAATATGGGATATAATTCTGCCAAGGATTTCAACCAGAACGTCCTTAAATGGATTGAAACTGGTGATGCTAAATCTGCTTACTACGGAAGTGATGATTCGTATTAATAAATAGCTTCAGTTATGAAGCAAAAAAAAATTGAGTAACAAAAGGAAACAAAAATGATTGAAAAAATCCTGACTGTAAAAAACCGTGCCGGAATTCACGCTCGTCCAGCAGCCATTATCGCTCAGACTTCAAACAAGTTTCAGAGTGAAATCAGCCTCACAAAAGACGACACAACAGTAAACGCAAAATCCATCATGGGCGTTATCGCCATGGGTGCCGGCTACAACACTCAAATGACCCTGACAGTAGAAGGTCCCGACGAATCAGAAGCCGCATCAGTTATTGAAGAATTGTTCGATAGTAAGTTCGAGGAAGAGTAATTAAAAAGCAAGTCACCTTGCTTTTTAATTACGTCTAAATAGAAATTTTGCGTCAGCAAAATTACAAGTAAAAAGAATAAAGCGAGCTGGCGCAGCTTTCCCCATATTTCACTCAAGGAGGTCCATATGAGAGATATTACAGACAAACAGAAAGAAACCCTCGAGTTTATATCTGACTACATCGAACAGAACGGCACTCCTCCTTCTGTACGGGATATAAGTGAACACGAAAATGTTTCTTTAAGAGCGATTCAGGACAGACTCACTGCTCTTCAGAAAAAAGGTTATGTTTCGTTAAAACCAAAAAGTGCCCGTTCAATCCGTATTCTTTCTGACTTCCGTGAAAAGGAACAGGAATTGTTTGTAAGTAAAGTTCCGGTATTGGGAACTGTTGCTGCAGGTAAACCTTTACTTTCAGAAGAAAATCTTGACGGTTATGTAAATCTTCCGGAGCCATTTGTGCGTCCCGGTAAAAGTTATTTTGCCCTTAGAGTTCGTGGTCAGAGTATGATTAATGCCGGAATTCTTGACGGAGATTTAGCCGTTGTAGAACAGGCAAATACTGCAGTTGACGGTCAGATTATCGTTGCTGTAATTGATGATGCAATCACCTTAAAACGTTATTACAAAGAAGCAACCCGTGTCAGACTTCAACCGGAAAATCCAGATTTTCAGGCAATTTACTGTCAGGATGTCCGCATTGTTGGAATCCTTTCAAATATCGTAAGAACTTATTAATTCAGGAATAAAATGGCAGCTCCTATTTATTTATACACAGGACCAGAATTTGGACAGAGAGATGAAGCTGTTGCGGCAGTAAAAAAATCTCTGGAAAAGAAATTTGGTGAAATTGAAGAACATCTTTTTTATTTAGTAGAAACTCCTCTTAATGAAATTATGACAATTCTTCAGAGCGGCACTTTATTCTCTGACGGAACTTTTATTGTCTGTAAAAATGCAGAATTGCTGAAGGATGCCAACAGTATCGCAATGATTTCTGAATGGCTTAAAAATCCTGAAGAAAATTCAGCAATTGTTTTTGTTTCCGATGAAATTTCTGTTGATAATAAGCTTGATAAATTAGTTCCTGCATCAAATAAAAAGAAGTTCTGGGAAATGTTCGATAGTGACAAACTTCCATGGCTTACAGGTTATTTCAATAAAAACGGATACAAAATTGAAATTGAAGCTGCAGAATTAATTCTTGATATGATTGAAAATAACACACAGGCGTTAAAAGCCGAATGCGAACGTTTTTTTGTTATTTTCCAGAAGGATCACACAATTACCTGTGAAGACATAGAAAGAGTTTTAACACATAATCGCGAAGAAAATGCTTTTACACTATTTAGTGAGATTTCTTACAGCGGTGATTCTGCTCAGGTTCGTTTTGAAAAAGGCCTTACAATTTTACAGAAAATCCGTCTTTCAAAAGATAATTCGTCTACAATGATTATTGCGGGACTTGTTTCCTGCTTCCGTAAATTGATTTTATGGATTGACCAGGGAGAAGCTGCAATCCCTCAGAAAATGCTGCAGAGACAGTACAGAAGTGCAGAGAAAATCTGGACAAAAGGGCAGGCTACGGCAATTCTTGCTATTCTTGCTTCTACAGATATGGAGATTCGTTCCGGTGGCTCAATGATGGCCGATGTGCTTCTTCAGAAGATGTTGTTTGAGGTGATTATTAAGAAAGGCGCTTCAATGGCAGTTGCTGAATATTAATGCAAATTACAGTATTACTTGCAATTACAGTTCTATACCATTAAGCAGGTTTTTCAGAGATTTTAAATCCTCTGCGGAAAGGGTAATTCCTTTTCCCATTTTCTGATGATCTGGAGACCAGCTTCTGATATCATACTTTGCAGGTCTTCCACCCCAGGAAACAAGATTTAATTCCAGCATCCATCCGCCTTTTCCTTCAGAAATTGTTCCCAGATTCTGTTCAATCTTGTAAGAAAATTCTTCCATCATAATTTCCTCCTGTGATTTTCTACTCTAGTCTCATATTAAATTTTGCTCTAGAATAGATTTATAAAGTATTATACTATTATAATTGCTATTAGAGTAAAAATTTATCCGTAAAAAAGATTAAGCGAGGTAATGCTATGAAAAAAATCGCAATCGGGTTACTGGCAGGCGTTTTGGTTTTCTCAATGCTTTCCTGTGGATCTAAAGAAACTCCAGAAGAGACAACAACTCCTGAAGCTCCTGTTGTAGAAGAAACAACAGAAACTCCTGAAACTACAGAAGAAGTTCCTCCTGTAATTGAAGAAGTTATTAAAACAGTTGATAACACTGCTGCAATGAAATCAATGGAGCTTGCTCGTGGTAAAGCACTGGAAGCTGGTGCTGATAAAACTGAACCAGACTATCTTGCACAGATTGATGCTCTTTGTGATGCTGTAAAATCTGCTGCTGAAGGTGGTGCAGACGTTTCTAAAGAAAGTGCTGATATTGCTAAACTTTACGAAGCTTTGGCTCTCTATATCAGTGCAAAAGATGCAAAAGCAACAATTGATGACACTAAGATGTTTAATCTTGCACAGGGTGTTTATGATGACGGATGTAAGGCTTTAGATGAAGCTACTGCCTTGCTGGATGATGAAAATGCTACTGCTCAGCAGATTCTTGATAAAACAACAGTTGCATCAACAAAACTTAATGCTGTTCTTGTTGTAATTTACAAACAGGTTGCAAGAGACGCTCGTGAAGATGCAAAAACTGCAAAGAATAAAGCAGACAGTGTAAAAGCTGCTGTTTCTCAGAAAGAAAAATATGATGAAGCTGTAGAATTGTTCAAAAAAGCAGACTCTCTCTACTCAATGCAGAGTGTAAAAAAAGCTACAGAAAATTATAAGGCTTCAGAAGAAGGTTTCATGAAATTGTTCAATGACATTTCAGAAAAACGTGCTGCAGTTCAGAAAGCAATTGAAGAAGCAAAAGCAAAAGTTGCAGAAAGTGCTTCCTTTGCAGAAGCTGCTGATGCTGAAGCTCCTCTTACAGAAAAAGTAGAAGGTATTGAAGATGAAGATGCAGTTCTCCTTGAATCAGATTCATATGCTGATCCAGAAGCTGCAGAAGCTGATTTACCAGAAACACTTGCAGAACCAAGCTTAATCGATCAGATTGAAAATACTGGAAATAATATTGGAAATGCAATTACCAATATCATGGAGGGTAAATAATGAAAAAGTTAGTATCAGTTTTATTTGCTTTAATGATTTCAGCAACTGTGTTTGCTGCTACTGTAAGTTATAAAAATAACACTTATCAGAAACTTGCTGATGAATACACAAAAAAAGCAGAAATTGCTATGGATGCCGGTGCATATGATGATGCTGTTGAATATTCAAAACTTGCAGCAGAAAATGCAGAACTTTCTAAGGCTTATATCCAGATGATGATGGCTAAAAACAATGCAGAAGATAACATTAAGCTGGCAAAAAATAGAATTGCATGGGCTGAATCAATCGATGCAAAGAATACTTTCCCAATGGCTTTCACTGCTGCTACAGACAACCTGGCAAATGCAGAAACTGCTTTTGAAGGTGAAGATTATGCAAAAGCTGTTGAATATGCAAAACTTTCAATGGCTGCTTTGGACGGTGTTCGTCAGGTAACTCCACTTCCTGCATATTATATTGTTCGTCCATGGGCAGAAACAAAAGACTGTTACTGGAACATTTCTGGTCGTCCATATATTTACAACAACCCATTGCTTTGGGAAAACCTTTATCAGGCTAACAAAGGCAATATGCCAAAACCAGAAGATCCAAACTTGATTCTTCCAGGTATGAAAATGGCTGTTCCTAGTCTTACAGGTGAATACCGCAGTGGTACATATGATCCTAAAAAGGAATATGAAGCTTACACAAAATAAGCTGCTTTTTACATCACTGTAAATAAAAAAAAAGAACTTCCTTGCTACAGGAAGTTCTTTTTTTTGCCATTAGTTTCTAATTTTTTTACAATCCCGCCTTATGCTTCAAATAAAACGACATGGCTGTTCCCATCAGTGCATGGGGAAATTCAGGTGTTCCCATTCCCGCAAGAATTTCTTCTTCGTTAAGTTCCAGACAGTTAATAAACTCGTCATGATCCAGGTGCTGCTCTCCCGTTTCAACTAAATTTTCTGCCAGATAAACATGAACATGATTAGAAAAAAGGGCAGGATTAGGATTTACACTTCCCAGTTTTGTAAGTTTTCCGGCAATGCAGCCTGTTTCTTCCTGCAGTTCTCGTTTTGCGGCAGTTTCCGGCTCTTCTCCCTCATCAATTACACCACCGGGAAACTCAACACTTAAAGCTTTTTCTCCATGACGCCACTGTTTTACCATAAGAAATTTATTCTCTTTCTTTGGCAGTACAATAACCCAGTCTCTGGCGTTCATAATAATATATTTTCCTGAAACTCCATTTACCGAAGTGTTATCACATTCTGTAACATCAAAAACCACAGTTTTCAAAATAGATTTACTGCTGTTTTGACTCCATTTCAGTTTTTCATCTTCTGCATCAAAATAACTTTTCATTTTATCCTGTTCTCCCAGGTCTAATTTTTTGACAGATTAATTTTTCCGTTTTATGATTTTTATAGTGAGTTTATTTTAGTATAAGGGGGTTGCTTATGGCAATTATTACTTTATCTCGTCAGGTTGCAGCACATGGAGATGAAGTTGCAGCTGCTCTTGCAGAAAAATTAAATTATAAATTTATCAAACGAACAGAGATTGAAGATCGTATTATAAAACTTGGCTTTCCTGAATCAAAAATGCCAAAGTTTGATGAACGTAAACCAGGCTTTTTCGACTCAATGACCAAAAATCACGATCAGTACCAGAATCTCGCACAGTATGCAATGCTGGAAGCTATTGGCGGTGAAAATGCAATTATCATTGGTCGCGGAGCTTTTGCTTTTTTCAAGGATATAGCAAGTAATATTTCTGTAAGATTTGTTGCAGATGAAAAAACTCGCATTGAACGTCTAATGAAAGAATTTGACTGGAACGAAAAACAAGCTCGTCAGCGTATTCAGGAAAGTGATACCAACCGTGACGGCTTCCACAAAAACTTTTATACAATTGATGTTGCCGATCCTGCAAATTATCATATGGTTTTGAATACTGGTCTTATTCCAGAAGCTGATTGTGCAACTGTAATTGCAAATTATGTTAATTCAGTTATTACTCCAGAAAAAGAAGCTGAAGGAAAAAAGCAGCTGGAAAACATGTTCAAAGTTCAGAAAGCAATCAATAAAATGATTTTTGAATATAAAATTGGAATTGAATTCCTCCATGGCGCAATTGAAGGAAATGCTGTAAAGCTTTACGGAGTTGCTTCTTCTATGGCTTTAGTTGAACAGGCACTTTCCGTAGTTAGAAACGAACTTCCTGAATATGAAGCAGTTTCTGCTATTACAGTTGTCAGTGAATATAAGACTTATCAGTAGAGTTGTGGTAGAGATTCGTACAAGTTTTTGAGGGTCTCAAAAACTTGACTTTTATTAACAGATTAAGGATACTTAACAGTATATGAAACTATCAAACAAGCTTACATTAACACGAGTTCTTTTTGCACCTGTGTTTTTAATTATTTATTTCATTCCTATCTGGATTAAAGCAGAAAGTATTAGTCCAACTAATATGCATAAATCTATGGATTTGACAATTTTTGCAGATAAATTTGCTGCAATTTCTTTGTGTGTTCTTATTCCACTTTTGATTTTTGCTGAATTTACAGACTTTCTTGACGGTTACTTTGCCAGAAAAAATAATGAAGTAAGTGATTTCGGTAAACTGTTTGATCCATTTGCAGATGTTATTCTTCATCTTACAACTTTTACCTGTCTGTTAAAATCTTACGATTTCAGTGCAGTAACTTATTACACACCAATCATCGTTCTTGTTCTGATTATGATTCGTGAATATTCGCAGAACTTCCTCCGAATGATTGCTGTAAAAAAGGGAATTGCTATTGGAGCCCGCAAAGGTGGAAAATTCAAAACTGTTATGTATGTAGTTACAGAATTTTTTGCCCTGTTCCTTGAACTTCTTGTGAGATTAAATCTCTGGCACAAAGTTCCATTCTATGAATTAAAGATTGTTTCAATCGTTCTTTTTGTAATCTGTGTAATTTGTGCTTATGCTTCTTTTATTGATTACCTTGTTCATTTTGGTAAAGTCTTAAAAGAAAATTCATAATTTAATTAATATTTATTGAAATAAAAAAACGGGAAGTTTTTTGCTTCCCGTTTTTTATTTAACTGCTGAATTATCAGAAATTAGCAGGCCTGAATTGCAATCTGTCTTGGTGCGGCAATTGCTTTCTTTGTCATGCTGACTGTAAGCACACCGTTTTTGAAATTAGCTGCAATTGATTCTTTATCAACATCGTTTGGAATTGTGAAGCGGCGTTCAAAGTTCATACAGCTTCTTTCTCTAAGAATGTATTTGCTTTTCTTTGTTTCTTTTTTCTCTTCTTTCTTGTCTTCTTTTACTGAAGCAATTGTAAGAGTGTCAGAATCAAGGTGAATGTTTACATCTTTTTCAGTTTTTCCTGGCAGTTCCATTTCCAGAACATAGGAATTGTCTTCTTCTTTTACATCAACGCGAGGTGAACTTACAGCTGCGTAGTAGTTGATCCCTGAGTTTGCGTTGCCAAAAACATCATCGAAAAGTGAATTAAAAAGTGAAAGTTCGTTCATAATAAAAACCTCTTTAAGAATTAAAATTGTTTGTACTTACTGTACACTTAATATAAAGCAAGTATCGTGCCAAGTAATTTTTCTTCAAAAAAAGTTTAAAATTTTTGATTTTTTTTATTATGGGCCAGCCTTTTCTAACCAAAACGGCCTTTCATGGCTCGGTAACCCTCGGTGCTGCGCACTTCAAATGTCGCATACTGCGTCATTTGAACCATTACACGCCTTTGCAATCTTCCTGTTTGAGTAATAAATGCTCATCTATTTAGAGTTTGTATTTACCTGCCGGGTCAAAATAGCTCAATTTATTTGAACATAAGTTTTACAAGGGTTTTAATATCTGCCGCTTTTGCAGTGCCGTCAGTACCTTCAGGATTAACCACAGTAGTATAACCAAGACTTACTGCCGCTTTTGTTCTCTGTTTTCCTTTTATAACCGGACGGATTTCTCCTGCCAGACTTAATTCACCAAAAACTGCCATTTTTGGATGAACCGGAATATCAGTACGGGCAGAGTAGAGGGCTGTTGCAATAGCAGCGTCAATAGAACTTTCCGAAAGTTTTATACCTCCCGCAACATTTACATAAATATCCTGATCCGAAAATCTCAACCCACAGCGTTTTTCAATAACTGCCGCAATTCTTGCAACTCTTCCGGAATCAATTTTTTCAGAATAAACTCTGGAAATTGTAGCTTTTGCAGGTACTGTTAATGCCTGAATTTCTACCATAAAAACTCTGGAGCCTTCAAACACCGGTGTACATGCAACTCCCGCAGGAAGTCCTTCGCTTCTTTTTGTAATGAACAGAGAAGTAGGATCTGTTACAGGAATCAAACCATCCTCTGTCATACTGAAAATTCCCAGTTCGTCTACAGAACCAAAACGGTTTTTCTGAGCATGCAAAAAACGGATATCGTCATTGTTGCGTTCAAAAGAAATTACAGTATCAACCATGTGTTCCAGAGATTTAGGTCCCGCAATTGTTCCTTCTTTTGTAACATGGGCTGTCATTATCAGAACTGTGTCTCTGTTTTTTGCCCAGGTAATAAATTCATTGGCACAGTATTTCAGTTGATTTACAGTTCCAGGAATTAAACCTGCTTCCGCAGAGTAAATGGTCTGAATGGAATCTACAATAACCAGTCCGGGATTCAATTCTTCCAGTGCATCAAAAGTGTCTTCCAAACGAGAAGTGCTCAGAAGTTGAATTCCAGAACAATTAACCTTAAGCCTGTCCGCTCTTTCTTTTATCTGTGCAGCCGACTCTTCACCACTGACATATAGAATATTTGACTTTCCATTAAAAGTTTTTGCAACACTGGCCGCAGTCTGTAACAGTAAAGTAGATTTACCAATTCCAGGCTCGCCACCTAAAAGAACAACAGAACGCTTGGTAGCTCCACCGCCCAATACTCTGTCAAACTCGGAAATTCCTGTGGAAAAGCGTACATTTTGCTGTGCTGTAACTGTTTCCAGTGACACAGGTTTAGATTTTTCAGAAAGGGCACTTCCCAGACCAGCAGGAGAAACTCCATTTTTATCCATAATTACTTCAGTTAATGTATTCCATTCTCCGCAGTCAGGACATTTTCCTAACCACTTAGGCTGTGAATAGCCGCAGTTTGAACATCTGTACATAATTGTGCCGTTTTTCTTAGCCATTTGTTTCCTCATTTTGAAAGCAAGTTTGTATATATATTATAGTTTTTTTTGAGTGATTTTCTGCAATTTTTTTAGAAAAAAATACAATTTTTTTCTTATTAAAAATATTGACAGCAGCAATGGTTTGGAGTAAATTAAATGTAGCTTGTAAATAAGCTGATAAACTCTCTCCGATGTCCAGGCGACTGGACGGCAAGGTTCCTTTTTAGTGTTACTGTCTAGGAACCTTGTTTTTTTTTAACTCTGATAAGATTATTTGGGATATATATAAAAAAACTCTGCCGTTCAGCAGAGTTTTTTTGTTATATCAAATCTTTTAATTTGTGGGTTTTAAATAGTAATTACAGTTCCTGCAGGAATAGATTTTGTAACCCAGGTGTTACCACCAATTGTACAGCCTTTACCAATAACAGTGTCACCGCCAAGAATTGTTGCTCCAGCGTAAATTGTTACATTATCTTCAATAGTAGGATGTCGTTTTTTATCCTGAAGGTTTTTCTTTACGCTAAGGGCACCTAAAGTTACTCCCTGGTAAACTTTTACATTGTTTCCAATAATACAGGTTTCTCCAATTACAACTCCAGTTCCATGATCAATAAAGAAAGAATCTCCGATTGTAGCTCCCGGATGAATATCAATACCGGTTTTTCCATGAACATGTTCACTCATAATTCTTGGAATAACAGGAACGCCATTTTTGTACAGAAAGTGAGCCAGTCTGTGAACTGTAATTGCTTCAAGTCCAGGGTAAGAAAGAATTACTTCTTCATTACTTTTTGCAGCAGGATCCCCGTTAAAAGCGGCAATTGTATCCAGTTGGATTCTTCTTCTTATTTCAGGGATTTCTTCAATCAAAGCAATAGAAGTCTGTTCTGCCAGTTTAAAGCAGTGAGAGCTGCTGAAATTTTCATTCAAGCCATTGTTTAATGTAACTGTGTAAATCAATGCTTTTTGAATTTCTTTAGTAAGCTTTGCAATTATATTATTGATTTTCTGTCCGGTTACATAACGGATATTTACAGCATCAATATCTTCTGCAACTCTGAAGTTTGGAAAAATGAGGCTCTGCAAATCAGAAAGCACAGAAACTACATTCTGTCTGTTAGGAAAGTTTTCTGCTTCATTGCGGTTTACCAATCCATATTCATCATAGGATTTTAAAATTCCGTCTGTAAGTGCATCAATATTCATAAATCACCTCATTGAGGTTGAATATATCACATAAGATGGATAATATCTATAAATAGATAAATTAATCAAAATTCTTTAAAAATATAGGCGGAATTTTCAAATTCTTTTCGGAATTCTTGATTGAATTTATTGACATAATTTCTATCTTAGAATATATTTCTAAAACGCACGTTTTCTATAACTTGTGTGAATTCGCAGATGCCCCTGTAGCTCAGTTGGTAGAGCACCACATCGGTAATGTGGAGGTCTGCGGTCCGATTCCGCACATGGGCTTAGAAAATTATTAGATTCTTAGGAGTTAAGTATGGGTAGCAAGAAAAAGGGCGCCGTAGAAATCATCGCTTTGCAGTGTACAGAATGTAAGAGAAAGAATTATACAACTTACAAAAACCGCAAGAACATTACTGGTAAGCTCGAAAAGAATAAGTATTGTCCTTGGTGTAAAAAGAGCATTTTGCACAAAGAAACAAAAGCTAAATAATTTTTAATTTTTTTAATTTTTAATATTTTGACCGCGCAAGCGGTTTGAATATATAGGGCAGTAGTTCAGTTGGTAGAGCAGCGGTCTCCAAAACCGCCTGTCGTGGGTTCAAGTCCTGCCTGCCCTGTTTTTTTTCTAATCTTATAAAAGGAAGTAATCAAAAATGGCAAAAGTAGTACAGTTTTTCCGAGAAAGCGCAGCAGAACTTAAGAAGGTTGTATGGCCAACAAAGGCAGATGTTTGGGCTTCTATTAAGGTTGTAGTTATTTCTACAGTTTTGATTGCTGTTGTTCTTGGTCTTCTTGATTTAGGTTTCAGCAAGTTATTCCAGTTAGCTATGGGAATTAAAGGCTAATTATTTTATTAAGGTAAACAAATGTCTAGAAGCTGGTATATTCTTAGCGTATTCACAGGTTATGAAGGAAAAATCGAAAAGACAATCAGATTGCTCCTTGATAAAAAAGAACTTGATTCAAATGTTATTTACGATGTAATTGTTCCAGAAGAAGAAGTTCTTGATGTTGGTAAAGACGGTGGCGTTAAAATCGACAAAAAGACTGGTAAACAGAAAACTCGTAAAGTTAAATTCCTTCCAGGATATGTAATGCTTGAAATGGATTTGCCTGAACTTACATGGAAAAATACATGTGCAGGTCTTTATGCAATTCAGGGTGTTACAGGTTTCGTAGGAAATACAAATCGTAATAATCGTCCAAAACCAATCAGTTCAGATGAAGCAAAAAATCTTTTACAGAAATGTGGAAGAATTAAAGGTGAAAAAACAGTTCGTATTAACTTTACATTCAATGTTGGTGATTCGATTAAAATTACTGAAGGACCTTTTGCTTCATTCCCTGGAGTTATTAAAGAAATCTTTGCTGATAAAGAAAAGCTTAGTGTAGAAGTTCAGATCTTTGGACGTTCTACTCCAGTTGAAGTTACTTTCTCTCAGGTAGAAAAAGCTAACTAAACTATCTGTTATTTGACAAAACCAGGGGTTTGTATCCCAAGTGCAAACCATTTATACCTGTTTTTGGGAGAAGTGCAAGTCCGTTGGACAAAGGCATTTCGTTAGAAGTATATCTTAGATAGCTTCACACCAATCTTAGGAGATAAAAAAATGGCTACAAAAAAAGTATCTGCCGTTATCAAATTGCAGTGTCCTGCAGGAGCAGCAACACCAGCTCCACCAATCGGACCTGCTCTTGGACCTCACGGTGTAAGTGCTCCAAAATTTGTTCAGGAATTCAACGATAGAACTAAGTCTATGGAAAAAGGCTTGATTATCCCAGTTGTAATTACTGTATATCAGGACAAATCTTACACATTTATTCTCAAAACACCTCCAGCAGCTGTTCTTATTAAGAAAGCTTGTAAAATCGAAAAGGGTGCTGGTAACCCACTTCGTGACAAAGTTGCAACACTTTCTAAAGCTGATTTGGAAGCAATCGCTACAACAAAAATGCCAGATATCAATGCAAACGATATCGAAGCAGCAAAGAAAATTATTGCCGGTACTGCACGCAGTATGGGTGTAGAGGTGGAGCAGTAATATGAAACATGGAAAGAAATATAATGCAGCAGCTGCAAAATATGATCTTACAAAGAAATATGATGTAGCTTCAGCTTGTAAAATGGTTCAGGATATGAAGTTTGCTAAGTTCGATGAAACAATCGAAGCTCACGTTTCACTTCGTCTTGAAAAAAATGCTACTGTTCGTGATACACTCGTATTCCCTAATCAGTTCCGCGGTGAAAAGAAAGTTCTCGTATTCTGTAAGGGCGAAAAAGTTCAGGAAGCTTTGGATGCTGGTGCAGCTTACGCTGGTGAAGAATACATCGACAAGGTAAAGGACGGCTGGTTGGAATTCGACGTTGCTGTTGCTACACCTGATATGATGAAAGACGTTGGTGTTCTTGGTCGTAAAGGTCTTATGCCTAACCCAAAAACTGGTACTGTAACTCCAAACGTTGCACAGGCAGTTGCTGAATTGAAGAAAGGTCGTACAGAATTCCGTGCTGATAAAGCTGGTATCGTACACATCGCTGTAGGTAAATGTTCTATGGATGCTGACAAAGTAGTAGAAAACATCAACACTCTCGTTGCTGAAATCAGTAAAAAGAAGCCAGTTGGTGCTGCTGCAGGTTATGTTCAGTCTGTATCTATTAGTTCATCAATGGGCCCAGGTGTTTGGGTTGACATGAAGGAAGGTGAGTAATGGCAGTTAGAGCAAAAAAGATTCAGCCAGCTAAGGCAGAAGCTATTGAAAACGCAAAGAAAGCTTTCGCTGATTACAGTGACTTCATCTTTGCTGATTACCGTGGATTGACAGTAGAACAGATTACTGCTCTCCGTGATAAACTTCGTGAAAAGAACGCAGTTCTTAAAGTTGTAAAAAACAACTTTGCACGTATCGCTTTCGAAGATATGAAAGTTGAAAACGTTGCTGAATATCTTAAAGGTCCTACAGTAGTTTGTATGGCTAAAGAAGATTCAAACGAAGTTGCAAAAGTTCTTTTCGACTTTGCTAAAGATGCTCCAGCACTTACAGTAAAAGGTGCTAGCATTGCAAATGAAATCTATGATCAGGCTAAAATTGAAGCTTACTCAAAGGTTCCTGGAAAGAATACACTTATTGCTATGCTTATGTCTGCAATGAACGGTCCAGTTCAGAAACTTGCAGCTACATTAC
>JAKSTK010000079.1 GCA_024402615.1 Treponema sp. | reverse complement strand
TAAGTTCGCGAGTAACAAGGGAATATTTCATTCCTTCGTGTCCCATAGCAATACCATCACAAACACCAATTGCTGGGAATTCTACAGGTGTACCACCTGCCATACGAATACCAGCTTTTACAGCTTCTGCAATGCGGTCTAATTCAATGTGACCTGGAATGATTTCATTTTTTGCACAGCAAACACCAACTAATGGCTTTTCTAATTCTTCATCAGTGTAACCCATTGCATAAAACAATGAGCGGTGTGGAGCACGGGCAATACCCTTTTTAGCGTTATCGCTTTTCATAAAATAACCTCTTATATATGTGGAAAATTAAAATTTAATTTTGGTTTCTTAATTATATTTATCCTGAATTACCAGTTTAATAAGAGAATTATTTTTTGTATTAATTTTATTTCTCTGTTCAACCAGTTCTTCTCTTTCAAGACTAATTCTTGATTCTTCACAAATCATTTTTGCATAATCAGAAAGCTTTGCAGGAGATGGAGCTTCACAGGCAAGAATAACATTTTTCTGGCTCATCTGAATATGATAAAAACGCATGAATTCTTCATTATCAACAGGTAAATCGGCAAGAAGAATAATTCTCTTGAAATCCTGTGTTTTTGCAAATTTCTTTACACAGTTAATAAGTTTTTCTGTAAAGCAGCGTTCACCAGCAGCATTTGTAACAGTCTTTTCTGCAACTACAAACAATTCGCCGTCTTCTGGAACTTCTCCTTCAGGTTCACATTCAATTACAGAACTAAAGCCAACTGTATCTACAAGAATCTTTGTTTTACCATCAAGTTCATTATTTGCAGCATTTTCAGCAGCAACTTCTTCCGGAGTTTTTAATGTTGTATTTGAAGAGAAAAGTTTATCCAGTTCATCAATTGAAACTTCTTCATCTGGTTCTGCAGCATTAATATTATCATCATCTTCCATAATATCTGAAAGAACTGATTTTACATCCATTTCTTCATTTTCAACTTCATAACCATCAGTAATCATAGCAACTTCTCCTTCATTTGCACCAATTTCTATATTTTCGTTTTCTGTATTATCACTTTCAGTAATTTCATCTTCAATTTCATCACTGCAATAACTTACTTCTGCAGCAGTAATTTCTGCACTGAAATCTTCATCTTCCTCTTCTGGAAATTCATTAGTAAAGAATGCATCTTCCGACACATCTCTATCTGTAAGTTTTTCTTCCAGCTGATTGTCAAAGAAAGAAACAGTAGCTTTTTCCATCCCTGCAATTGCAATTCTAAGCTTATCGCCTTCTGCAGTTCTTTCGTAAAGACAACCATCCTCTTCATTTACATAAAATTTCGGATTCATATCATCTATACGAATATTTCTGATTGAATTACAGCCTTCAAAAGCGTCTTCTGCCAGTTCTTTAAGAGCGGCAGGAAGCACAAGAGTTACCAGCCCCGTACAACCAGCAGCCGCACCGTTTCCAATAACCTCAACAGTTCCTGGAATAACAAGAGATTTTACAGAGGAACAGCCTGCAATACAAGACTCAGGCAATTCTTTAATTCCAGCTCTAAAAGGAATATCTATTAAAGAACAACATCCGTTAAACAAACCTTCAGAAAATCCATTTACCATATTAGGCATTGTTACTTTAGCCAGAGCAGAACAGCCAGAAAATAAATATGGAGGAAGTTCTTTAACATTTGCAGGAAGTTTTACATTTACAAGATTCTTTGAATTTTCAAAAAGAGCGGCACCTAAAGTTTCCATCGAATCCGGCATTGTAATATTTGCATAAGGACAATCGCCAAAAACTTCATCTTCAATATATTTTGGGCCGTATGGAATCTGACCTGTAAATTCATTATTTGTTGTATCCACGCCTAAAACAGTGCGAAGATCATTAGAATATACTAACCCATTTTTAGTTATATAAGCTTGATCCATAACACTATTTTAGTATGGAATTAAGTTTCTATCAAATAGTATAAGTATTATTTAATAGAATATTTATTCTTCAGGTTTATATCTGCGGTTAAGATAAAGCTGCTTCATTTCTTCATTATCAAATCCCATAGGATCATTTTTTTTGAAGAAAGTATTGCAGTCCCAAAGCATTGGACAATAATTGTATTTATCGCACTGATCAAGAACTGCGCTCATCCAATCTACAGTATTTTCTTTCATTTTACCGTTTTTAGAACGGGCAACTCCGTATTCACCAATAATTACACCGTAACCTGCATCTACAAAGCGTTTCATTTTGCGGAAATTATCATTCATTACAAAAATATCTGATTTTGTTCCCCAGCTTTCTTTATTTTTACCCCAGGAAACATCTTCGTTAATGATACAGTAAGTTGAAGGAGTATAATAATGAACAGAAATTAAAAGACGATTTGGAACCTTATCTTCCGGCATAGTAAATTCAGGAATACTTGTACGGCCAATATCTGTATCATAGCCAGGAATCAGAAGGAAACGATATTTATTGTTTCCGCCAGTTCCACGAACAACATCAACAAAACACTGATTAATTTTCTTTACTGCTTCGTATAATTCAAACTCGGAAAGCTTACCCTTCTTTCCTTTTGACAAAGCTGTATCATCATTTAACCGGCCGCCTAATTCTTCATTAGCACCTTCAAAAATCAAATGTTCATCATAATTTTTAAAACGGTTTGCTATCTGAGTCCACATTGATTTATAAAGCTTGATTGCTTCTGTACGCTGAGCTTTATCATCAGAACCAAACATTCCCCACCACTGTCCATCCCAGTGATCATTAATAATTACATATAAATCTGCATTCAGAGCATAATTTACAACTTCTTCAATACGATCCAGCAATTTTACATTGATTGTATAATCCCCGTGTTCATAATCCATCATATTTGTCCAGGCAACAGGAATACGAACAGAATCAAAACCGGCTCCTTTATAAGCATAGAACATATCCTGATTTGTAACAGGCTGACCCCAGATTTTCTCATAATCCTTTACATTTTTGTTTACAGACCCTTTCCAGCCACGGTATGCTTCGTGAGTATTTCCAAGATTAATTCCGTTTCCCATTTTCTCTGTTAACTCAAGAGCTGTCATTGTTGTATCCATTTTTGCTGCCTTTTTCTGAATTTGACTGTTTGTTTTTGGTACAGAAACCTTTACCGAAAAATCTTCATTGTAACCGAACACAAAAGGTGCTGCAGAGAGTACTGTAGCAATTCCCGATAAAAGTACAAATACTGAAAGAATTTTTTTATGATTCATATAAAACTCCAGAAAGTAAAAAAAATTATCAATTAAAGTATAAATCTATTTTTATATATTTTTTATAAAATATCTTTATAAGATTTCCTTCCCTGCTTTTCTTAAACAACAAAAAAGCCTGAAAGGAGTTACATCACTTTCAGGCTTTAATTATTTCAACAGGATTAAGAATTAAGCTGTAATTTTTTCTACAACTTTTTCTCCCATTTCTTTTGTTCCAAGAAGTTTTCCTGCAGCTTTACAAGCATCGTAATCAGCACCAGCAATATCACCAGTTCTGTAACCGTCATTCAAAACTGCCTGAACTGCTTCTTCAATTGCTTTTGCTTCTTTTTCAAGTTTGAAGTCATAGCGGAGGAGCATTGCAGCAGAAAGAATTGTTGCAAGTGGATTTGCAAGATTTTTACCTGCAATATCAGGAGCAGAACCGTGAATTGGTTCATAAAGACCAGGACCAGTTCCATCACCAAGAGAAGCTGAAGCAAGCATACCAATTGAGCCAGTAACCTGTGAAGCTTCATCAGAAAGAATATCACCGAACATATTTGAAGTTGCAATAACATCAAACTGACGAGGATTACGAACAATCTGCATTGCAGCATTATCAATATAAAGATAGTTCAATTCTACATCTGGATATTCTGGGTGAAGTTCTTCTGCAACTTTACGCCACAAACGAGAAGATGTAAGAACGTTAGCTTTATCAACAACTGTAAGTTTCTTCTGGCGTCCCTGAGCAGCTTCAAAACCAATGCGGAGGATTCTTTCAATTTCAGCCCATGTATATTTTTCAATATCCCATGCAGTCTTTCCATCTTCTGAGAATGCGTGTTCACCGAAGTAAATACCACCAGTAAGTTCACGAACGATTAAAATATCAAGACCTTCACCGATTATGTCATCTTTAAGAGGACAAGCAGCCTTTAACTGTGGGAAGATTACTGCTGGACGAAGGTTAGCAAATACTTTCATTCCTTTACGCAATCCAAGCAAACCTCTTTCTGGACGGATAGAAGGATCAACGTTATCCCATTTTGGACCACCAACAGCACCAAGCAAAACAGCGTCTGCCTGAAGACAAATATCAAGCTGTTCCTGAGGAAGTGGATTATTGAACATATCGATTGCCTTTCCACCGGCAATTACATCTTTATAACACCATTTATGACCAAATTTTTTAGCAACAGCATCCAGAACTTTAACTGCTTCTGCAACAACATCTGGTCCAATTCCATCACCAGGAATAAGGGCAATAGTTTTTTCCATTTATATATCTCCTTAAATTTATTCTCACTAAATATATTTAATTTTACTGAATATTATACTATCTTACAACCTTGATTATTAATTGATTCTAAAGCGCTTTTCAATGTCGTGAATCAATTTATATTCAAAGGAATCTGAAAGTGCAATCCAGGAAGCCTGAATCAAGTCTTCAGAAACACCAATTGTAGTCCAGTTGCTTTCACCATCAGTTGATTCAATAATTACACGAACCTTAGCGGCAGTTGCCGATTTTCCATCAAGAACACGAACCTTAAAGTCTACCAGGCGGATTCTGCTTACAGCCGGATAAAAACGTTCAAGTGCCTTACGCAAAGCAATATCAAGAGCATTTACAGGACCGTCCCCTTCTCCCGCAGTAATTTCTATCTGTCCGTCAACTTCTACTTTAATCTGAGCACAGGAACAAACCCCTTCTTCCGGACGAGGAAATGATCCATTTGTCTGATAATAATGTAATTTGAAGAATGGCTGATACTGACCAATCAGCTTACGAACCATAAGTTCAAAACTTCCATCTGCACCTTCAAACTGATATCCTTGAAATTCCAGCTCCTTCATTTTAGCAACAATTTCATTTACGACAGGATCTGACTTCTGAATGCGAGGAGCAAAACGCTGGATTTTTTCCATAATTGTACTTCTTCCAGCAACTTCACTCATAAGGAATACACGGGAATTACCAATTGCTTCAGGATCCATATGCTCATAAGCAGTTGGATTTTTAAGGACAGCATCAATATGCATACCTGCTTTATGAGCAAAAGCACTGGAACCTACAAACGGCATCTGACTGTGCAAACTGATATTTGTAATTTCAGAAACTCTTTTACATATAGAAGTAAGATTTTTAATATTTTCTGATGGAATACATTCGTACCCCATTTTTAACTGAAGATTTGGAATAATTGTAGAAAGATTTGCATTTCCGGTGCGTTCGCCAAAACCAAGTAAAACGCCCTGAACATGAGTTGCACCAGCCTCTACTGCAGTCAAAGAATTAGCAACCGCAAGTCCTGAATCATTGTGAGTATGAATACCTATTGTAGCTTTTTTACCAAATTCTTTTACTACATCTTCTACGGCAGTACGACACTGTTCCAGCATTGCTCCGCCTTTTGTTTCACAAAGACAAAGTACTTCTGCCCCACCGTCAACAGCAGCCTGCAAAGTCTGAAAAGCGTAATCTCTGTTATCTTCGTATGCTGTAAAAAAATGTTCTGCATCATAAAAAACATGACGGCCGTTATCTTTAAGGAACTGACAGGTTTCCTTAATCATTTTTAGATTTTCTTCCAGAGTTGTTTTAATAATATCTGTTACCTGAAAACTCCAGCTCTTTCCAAAAATTACAACATAATCTGTTCCGGCTGCCAGCAAACTCTGAAGATTTGAATCTTCGGCACATTTAATATCTTTGCGGCGGGTTGAACCAAAAGCACAAAGCTTTGCATTTTTCATTGGAACTTTTTTAATTTCCTGAAAAAATTCCATATCTTTTGGATTACTTCCAGGATTTCCTGCTTCAATATAAGCCACACCAAGTTCATCCAGTGCCTGACAGATATGAATTTTGTCCTGAACCGAATAACTGATACCTTCGCCTTGAGCGCCATCCCGTAAAGTTGAATCTAAAATTTCAATTTTCTTCATATGACAATTAGAATAAAACAAATAAGTGTTAGTTTCAATAAAGGAAAAAGTCTATATCGGATTATAAGCTTAATAAGCTGCTATTCTTCGTAAAAGATATGGAATTGCCTGTTCAAAATTAACTCCATACCAGTTCCAGTCTGGTTCCCGCAAAGTTGCTTTTATTGCTTCTACAACAAAATCTGCCGAAAGTGCACAAGCCTTATCCAGAGGCAGTCCCCTCATAAGAGCCCCTGTAAGAACACTGGCAAAAATATCTCCGGTTCCATGAAAAGACTGCGGAAATTTTTTGTGGAAATACCAGTCTGTTTTTTTTCGTTCTACATCATAGCAGGCAATTCCCATTTTTCCTTGAAAGCCTTTTAAGTCAGCAGCTTCATCTGTAAATTCAATTCCTTTAAGAATTATTTTTTTAGCCCCCAGATGGCCCAGTTCTACAAGAATATTATTGATATAATCCATATCATAATCTGTTTCATAAGGGATACCCAGCATAAAACAGGCTTCTGTAAGATTAGGAACAATTACATTCGCTTTTTCACAAAGCTTTGCCATTGCATACGCAAAATCCTGAGTAAAACCAGAATACAACTTTCCGTTATCTCCCATACATGGATCAACAATTGTTATACCATCGTTTCCGGCTAAATCATCAAACATCTTACTGACCAGTTCAATCTGCTCAAAAGAACCAAGATATCCTGAATAAACTGCATCAAAATGAATTTTCTCTTCCTGCCAGTGATTTGAAATTTTCTGTAAATCTCCGGTCAAATCCCTAAAAGTAAAACCTTTAAAAGCTGTATGAGTTGAAAGTACTGCAGTTGGTAAAACGCAGCATTCTACTCCCATTGCCGAAATAATTGGTAATGCTACGGTCAGAGAACATTTTCCTACACAAGAAATATCCTGAACAGTTAAAATTCTTTTCATATTTGAAGAATAATACTAAACTGTACTTATTAAAAGTAGCAGAATATATAAAATCGATAAATACAGATTTTTATTCACAAGGATTAGATATGCAAAATAAAGACTGTTTGTATCAGCAGATTTACAGCAAAATCGTTCAGGATATCCGGCAGGGAAAATTACATTCGGGAAGCAAACTTCCTTCTATCAGAAAATTTGCGGACTCACAGGGAATCAGCTGCAACACGGTTCAAAATGCATACAACCAGCTATTATCTGAAGGCTATATCGTTTCAAAAGAAAAAAGCGGTTTTTTTGTTTCGGAATTTGAGACTGAACTACTGGAAGCTAATCCACAGAATCAAAACAAAATTATCAAACAAAAAAAAGAAAAAAGCACAGAAAAAAATGAAAAACTGAATCTTTCGGCAAATCTTACAGACGGAAGTATTTTTCCTTACACTACTTTCCGTGGTTTATATCGGGAGGCGTTAAGTTCAAAAAATGATTCTATTTTGCGGGAAACTGGAGATTTTACGGGAGATGAAGAATTCCGCGAAGCAATTGCCGGCTATTTATACAATCACCGTGGAATAAACTGCTCTTCTTCCCAAATTATTATTGGCGGCGGAACTGCGGCTCTATTACAGCAGCTGACCAGTTTATTTTCTATTTTACCTTCTGCAAAAAATCAAAAGCCTGTTTTTTTACTGGAAGAACCAGGCTACAACAAAACCTGGCAGATTATAAACAATTCTGGCTGTCCTATTATTCAGGTGCCTTTGGATTCGGAAGGGGCAGATATTTCGCAGGTAATTAATCAGACTAAAGAAAAAGATAAAAATTTCATTCTTCATATTACCCCATCCCATCAGTTTCCAATGGGAATGACTATGACCGCTTCCCGTAGAAATACAATCTTTAAGTGGGCATACGAGGCAGAAAATCATTTTATAATTGAAGATGATTACGACAGCGACTTCCGTTACAAAGGTCATTCAATTCCTGCTATGACGGGAAGTGACACAAAAGGAAAAATCATTTACACAGGAACTTTCTCCAGAACATTAACTCCTTCCATGAGAATCAGTTATGCCGTTCTTCCAGAAACACTTGCAGAAATTTACAGAAATAATTTTTCTTATTACACCTGTCCTGTTTCCCGTCTTGAACAGCAGGTGCTTTCGGTTTTTATTAAGCAGGGATATTTTGAACGTCATATAAGCCGTGCAAAAAAAATTTACCGCGAGCGAAGAGACATTATGCTGAAACTTTTGAAAACAAATTTTCCTGAATGTAAAATTTACGGAGAAGAAGCAGGTCTTCACTTTGTAGTAAAAATCAGCGAAAATTCAAATCAGCAGACACTGCAGGAAATAATTAAAAAAGCGGATGATAAAAATCTTGTATTAAATGGAACCGCTTCCGGTTATCTGATTATTGGCTATGCCCACTTAAATGAACAGCAAATGTCAGAAGCAGTAAACACCTTAAAAAAATTATTTATATAGAAGAAATATAGCTGGAACTTTTCCCATATCTGGAAGAGGATTCTTTTTCCATTCTGCAATTGTACGGGTTTTAATATATTCTTCTGGACAAGTAATTCCTGCTGCCACACACAATTTTGTATTTGGTTTAAGATTATTTACAATTGTTTCGAACATTTTTCCATTGCGGTAAGGAGTTTCAATAAACAGCTGGGTCTGATCCTCGTTATAGACTTTGTTTTCTAATTTACGGAGAGCTTTAATTCTTTCGGGATTTTCTACAGGAAGATAACCATTAAAAGCAAAACTCTGTCCGTTAAAACCGCTGCCCATAACAGACATAATTATTGAAGAAGGACCTACAAGAGGTACAACTTTGTATCCTTTTTTCTGGGCAATTGCTACTACATCTGCTCCAGGATCTGCAATAGCAGGACAACCAGCTTCAGAAATAATTCCCACATCCAATCCTTTTTCCATTGGCTTAAGATATTCTGCAATAAAATTTCTGTCGGTGTGGCGGTTCAATTCATAAAAAGTAAGCTCATCAATATCAATTGATTTTTCTGTTTTTTTAAGAAAACGGCGGGCTGAACGAATATTTTCTACAATGAAGTGTTTAATATTTACAATAACATCGTGATTGTAAGAAGGAAGCACCTGATTAATTTCGGTTTCACCTAAAGTAACCGGAATAAGGTACAAAGCAGGTGATTTTTTTTCGGTTGATTCGTTAGACATAAAAAAGCCCTCTACATAACAGATTTGTTTTTATTCTATTATTGTAAAGGGCTTTATGCAACTGACTTATTTTTTTTAGATAATTCCCAGAGGAATAAGAACTGCCAGTAAAACAGCAACTAATCCCCATTCTGTAATGAGGAAAATATTACGTTTTTTTGGTTCCATATCAGGAACATAATTACTTGCCAGGAAGAATGGAACATAAGTTGTAATGAATACAGGAATTACACCCCACCATTTATATACCCAGATAAAGGAATTATTTGAAGTTCCTGCCAGGAAAGATTCAAACAAAGCAAACAAAAGTGCCATACCTAAAGCACCTGTAAGTTTACAACTGATTCCTTTTTTTCCGTTTTTTGCAAAATATCTTTTAGAAGTATCATCAGGAAGCATCTTATAAGAAATAATTCCTGCCAGAGCAAACATCATAGAAAGTTCCCAGCAAACACCAATCAGCAGAATAAAGGTTGTAGACTGATTGCTTACAGCCCACAGCGGATAGCCTGCACACTTTGCAATAATGGCATTTACAATTTCGTAAAGCCAGTGAACCCCATAAAGTGCCAGACCTGCAAACACTGCTTTGTATTCTTTTTTGTGAATTTCATTCCAGTAAACATAAAATACAACTGCCAGAATAAAAATAAAAGTCCAGTTAAAGTTACCTGTACTTCTTACACTGATAATACGGACTAATGACTTTGCTGTTGCTGATCCGTCTCCCCAGAATTTTAGCATAATATGCCTCCTTTTGATTTTCAGTATATCATGAAAATCTGAGACTGACACGGTTCGAATCGTGTGCATTGCCGTTAAATAAAAAAAACTCACCGACTTAATCGATGAGTTCTTGTTGAGACTGACACGATTCGCCGCGACAGTCGTAAACCTCGTGTTTACTCCTTCTGCGGCGCCTGCGTTCACTTAGTTTGCCGTCCATGGCAAACTATCCTTAAAAACGCTCCAAGTCTTCGCCTTTTTAAGGTCGTTCTCTCCGGTTCGAATCGTGTAAAATACCGTTAAATAAAAAAAGCTCATCGTTTAGATGAGCTAATTTAATTGAGACTGACACGATTCGAACGTGCGACCCTCACCTCCGCAGGGTGATGCTCTA
>JAKSTK010000078.1 GCA_024402615.1 Treponema sp. | reverse complement strand
CTGTCGGTTTAATTCAATTTCGGCCAGTTCCTTTTTTGCAGCCGCAATTTTTTCACGAATGTTTCGCTGGTCAAGTTCCAGCTGTGTTTCTCCGGAACCTTTGTTGCCAAAAGCACCACCGCGCTGTCTGGATAAATCCTTGTTCATGTGAGCTAAGCGGGGCAGGGCATAACTGAGTCGTGCCAGTTCAACCTGAAGCATAGCTTCTTTTGTTTGAGCTCTCTGTGCAAAAATACGGATAATTACTTCCTGACGGTCAATGCAGGAAAGATTAGAAAGTTCTTCCCAGTTTCTCTGTTTACGAGGTTCCAGGTTAAAATCAAAAATAATATAATCTGCTTCAATTTCATGGGCTAAATCGGAAATTTCCTGTGCTTTGCCAGTACCCATTCCGTATGCAGGATGAACTTCCAGACGAGTTAAAGTTAATCGCTGAATTACATCCATTCCCAGTGTTAATACGAGACCCTTCAATTCCTGGAGATCATTTCCAGGTTCACCCACCAGCAGAGCTCTTGGAACTCTGTTGTTTTCTTTCTCTACTTCAATCATTATCTAAAATATATCTTACAAAATGTTGATATGCAATAAATTTAAAGTGTGTTTTTTTCCACCTTCTGCCGATAATCTAAATGTATAGTTTTAAACTCTTAATTGGGTTTATTTATATAAAAGGAAAGAAAAGAAATATATGTCTTCTGGCCAGAAGGTTGCTTTTAGTTTCCTGACAACACTGCTGCTATTTGCAGGATTTATTGTTGTGGCACAATTTGGTTTGCTGTCACATATTGAAACAAGATTCTACAAACAGGCAATTGTTTCTGAAAAACAACAGCAGATTGATCAGATTTCCGAAAGCTGTAATTCGTACATTTCCAATATTCTCGCAACACTGCAAACCGACGAAGGTGCATACCTTAAACAGCCGTCTATAAAGACTTTTGCTGAAACTCAGGTATCTGATTTTGACTTCAATGACCGCAGTAACCTTACTATGAGGTTAAAAGATGATTTACCTGGTCTTGAAGGCATTCGTCTCTTAGGAACTACCGGTCGAACTATACACTACAGTACTTTCACAAATTCTGATGTTCTCAGCAGCAGTTCTACAACTATCCAATACAAAAATTATCCTGATGTTGTAAATGCTATCAGAGAATTGCCACCGGAGACACTGGTTGTTGATGATGGTGCTCACGACGCAAAAGTTATTTTTGATAAAACCGACTCTTATAACAGAATCATTTTCTGCTGTCCATATTTCACTACTGATAATGCTTACTTTGGTACAATGGTATTTTATGTAAATGCGGCTTCAGTAGAGAAAAAATTGATAGAAGAAAATTTACTGTCCTTTGGTGACAGTTTAATTATGATTGTAAGTAATTCTAAAGGTGGATTTATTCAGGGAGTTCCAAAAAGCCGCCAGTCAGAATTTATTGAGCCAATCCTTAAGTGCTGGAGAACAATCGATGGAAATCAGAATTCTTTCCAGAACTTTAATCTTGAAAAAATCCTTGAAGATGATGAAGAAAACTGGCTTCTTTTAACAAGCAAAGTTGATAATTTTGTAAAAGTTGCCGCCGTATATAAAAGCACAGTATTTGAAATGCCACAGGAAGTTATTTATTTAATTTATCTGTGTGTATTTACAACTTTACTGTTAGTTTCTTTCCTGCTCTTTAGTCTTAAGAGAGATTATGTAACTGTAATTAAAGCAAAAATCCGCCGTGTTCAGGCAGGTTTAATTACTGAGTATCTGGAAAATAAAGAACGAGAAGACTGGGCTGGAATTGATGATGCAGAAAAATCAAAGCTCATCAGAACTGATTGGGAACAGAAAGTAAAACAGCTGGAACGCCGTAAAGCAGAACTTTCTGATGAAATTAAAAAGAGTATTGGCGGAAAATCAAAGAAATACGGAAAACTGGTTGATGCATATCTTGATTCCTGCTGGGAAGATATTATTTATGTAATTGGACCAGATACAAAGAAGCCAGAAACAAGCCTTAATGGTGCTTCAATTGATGAAATCCGCCGTGTACTGGAAGAAGTTCTCCAGACAACAGGTGTTAAGATTAATGGAAGCGCTCCTTCTGTTACACTTACAGAAGCTGTTGATACAAAACCAGAAGTTCGCAAGACTCCTGCAAAGAAACCTGTTCCTCCTGTTGAAGAAGTAGAAGAACTTGATGATGCAGAACCATTAGATGCAGTAGAAGAACTTGATGATGTAGAGCCACTCGAAGAAGTAGAAGAATTAGGTGATGCAGAGCCACTTGAAGAAGTAGAAGAGCTTGATGATGTAGAACCACTTGAAGAAGTAGAAGAACTTGGCGATGCAGAGCCACTTGAAGAAGTTGAAGAGCTTGATGATGCAGAACCACTTGAAGAAGTAGAAGAATTAGGTGATGCAGAGCCACTTGAAGAAGTAGAAGAGCTTGATGATGTAGAGCCACTTGAAGAAGTAGAAGAAGTAGGTGATGCAGAACCACTTGAAGAAGTAGAGGAATTAGGTGATGCTGAACCATTAGATGCAGTAGAAGAACTGGATGATGTAGAATCACTTGAAGAAGTAGAAGAACTTGGCGACGCAGAACCACTTGAAGCACCTGCTCCTGTTGTTCCTCATCTTGATTTGCCACCTGCACCTCCAGCACCTCCGAGAGTTGAACGAGAATTCCAGTTCGAAGAACCACTTACTATCGGTGGATTTGTACAGCCACAGAGAATGGCAACTGTTTATTTTGTTCCTGCAAAACCTTTCTCTATTGAAAAGATTGTACTTCCATATTTCGTAGAAGAAGCTGTAATTCAGGAACCAGAGACAATTCCTACTGATGCAGTTACGGAAGAAATTATTACAGATTCTGTTACAGAAGAAATTGAAGAACCTGTTCCTGAACCTGTTGAAGAACTGGAAGAATTAGATGACCTTCTTCCTGCAGATAATCAGTTCTTCAGTATGACTGGTTTTGGTTCGGGAAATGCTGTACTGGAAGAATTAAAAGATGAAGAAACAGAAACTGCAAACTCTCAGGTATTTATTGAAACCGAAGGCGTTTGCAGTATTTCAGAAAAAGTTGATTATTCTGGAGTTGTTCAGGATATGAAATTTAAAGCTCTGGTTGACTCAGTATTAAATCAGAATTAATCCTCTTCATTGTTATTTAAGTACTGCTGCATCAACTGAACAAACATGTAAATCTTTTTATAAATATTTACACTAAAGTCTTTCATTGGAGCATCAAGGAAGCGCTCCAGTTCTTTCCAGTTCTGTACAATCATTGGTTTTTGTTTCATGTAATCTTCTATTAATTGCTTCATAGTCTTACCAATAGTAATAAGATTCTGAGTAGAAGAAATCAAAAAGCCTTTTGCCTGATCGTTAGAGTCTGTAATAACACGGTTGATAATCTGTTCAGCACCAGGATCTCTTGCAGTTTTTGGAAGAAGATTTTTGATTTTTGTACCATAAACTCCATCCTCCGCAAGACCTTCATCAAAGGCTGTAATCTGATCACAAATCTGAAGTAATTCCTGATAAGCGTTGGACATTGGGGCAGACATTCCGGAATCCCACGCACCGCGAATAACAACAACATCATAGTAAATGCGAACATCTTTCTTTACAAAATCTGTAAGGAAAGTTTTAAGATAATTCAAAGGTTTTGCATAAGCATAAGTTGCAAGCTGTTTCTTTGAGAAAATTTCATTCATTGGTTCGGTGTAATTGTTCAGATTTTTAAAACCTGTATTACCAAAAATCTGCATACAAAGCTGATTTGCTTTAGAAGCTCTCTGCATGCTTGTAAGTTTTGTAAGAATCTTGCGGGTGTTTGTTTCAAGATTTTCCTGATAAGCTTCAATCAATTCATCTTTAGCAGGTTCAACTTTTGTTTTATAATTCAATTTTCCGGAAGTATGGCGGATAATCATTTCAAAAGCTTCAGAAGCCTGAATTGAACGGATTCTTGCAACAATTCTTTTCCAGTTACCAAGAGAAACTGTTTCTGAATGCTGAGTTTCCTTAAAGAAATCAAAAAGATTATTCCAGAGAAGGGAATCATCAGTGATTGCATAAGCAACAGCACAGAAATCTGCTAAATCTTCAATAATATATTCGGCATTAATTTTTTCAAAGGTTGGAACAGCACTAAAATTGAATTCTACAAGACGGTTTGTAAATTTTTTAAGCATTTTGTAGTAGTCAAAATTAACAAAATCTCTAAAGGCGTTAAATGCTGTATAAAGATTTTCAGCTTTAGCTACATTTTCTGCCGTAAATTCTGACATAAAAGTTTCAAGATCAGCTTCAATCTGTGCAACAATATTTTCCACCTGCATTTCACGAGTCATGCTGAGGATTTTTTCTTCTGAGAAATGTTCCAGAAGATTTACCTGTTTTTCGGTGAGGGAATAATTCAGAATATGATTTTTAAAGAAGGCTGGATTTGGATTTCCTTTAAACATCAGCTGAGCAGGAGCAATCAATTTGTAAATGTCATAAAAAAGTTTTGCCATTGGAGCTAAGGCTTCGATAGTTGCTGGTTTATAATAATTGTGAAATTTTGTTTTTGAAAAAGCTTTTGCAATTGCTTTTAACTTTCGTTTTTTTTCTGCTTCTGGTGATGAGGATTTAAAAAGACTTTCGATGATTGACTGAAGATATCCCTGTTTTTCCTGTTTTGCTTTAGCCGGTTCGTTATCTGAACGAATATCTTCTATATTCATATTTCAATAATAAGTCATATTTATTCAAGTTTCAACTATATGGTAAAAAGTGCATACTTTGGTGTATAATAGCGGCAAACTTAATTTTATATTAGGGAGACTTTAAAATGAAAAAGATCATTTGTGCAATTGCATCGGCTTTGTTATGTACTGCTATAGCAAGTGCATATAATCCTCCTGCTTTTGGAGACAGCATTTGTGAATTATCTAGTCCTAGACAAATGGCTACTGCTGCATCTTCTGCTGGTGGTGGAATTTTCTATGCAAGTTCAGAATCAATTATGATAAATCCTGCATTAACAGCATTGGAACAGCGTATTGATTTAAATGTTGCTTATACTGCTTTGATTTCTACCAATTCGGAATCTAAACCTTACGGAAATGCTTTTCAGGCTGGTATTCTTGTTCCATTTAAGTGGGCTGTAGTTTCTGGATATATGAACGGAACTATGACACCATTTAAGGAAATGGAATTGGGAAACAGTTTTAATTTCAAGTTTGGTGCTTCAAAAGAAATTACAGATAAACTTGCTGTAGGTTTAGGAATCAATACAGGGGTTTTCTGGGGGTATAATACTGACTGGGATTTATCTGCTAATCTTGGTTTTGTTTACAATTTTGAACAGCTTAGTTTTATGAAGGATTTTAGAGTTGCCGGTGCAATTTTGAATCTTGGTAAAAACTTTACAAACACAACAGTAACAGGAATTAATTCTTCAAAAGCAACAGGAGCTTTCCCAGAGCTTTTGACAGTTAAAGCCGGAGCTGCATGTCTTTTGTATTCCAACGATTTGATTAAACTTGGAGCTTCTGCTGATCTTACAACTCCAATGTTCCTTAATGCTATTCTTGATGCAGGATTAAATTTCTCTGTAAAAGATTCGCTTTACATCAATGTTTCAGAAAAACTTAACCTCCGTGAAATGCTTAACGGTAAGTACAGTTTCTTCCCAACAATCGGTTTAACTTTCCGTTTTACTTTTGATGTTAAAAACAGTGAATACTTAAACAAGAACGGCTGGAGCCAGAGCGAAATGGCAGCTTCTTCTGCATATAAACAGCTTTACGGAACAGTTCATGCTGCATCTTTTGGTGTAGATGTAAATCTTGGTCTTAAAGATGAAACACCTCCAGAGATTCATATCTGGATTGGTGATGAAGACGATGAATCAGGAGAGTTATTGGTTATTGAAGGAGGAAATGAATAATGAAAGCTGTAAAATTTGTTGCTGCTGTACTTCTTTTTGCTGTAACTGGTGCCCTCTATGCTGCACCAAAATATATTTCTCCAAATAATGATGGTGTAAAGGATGAACTTGTAATTCCTTTGAATATTTCTGATAAACGCTATGTACAGGGCTGGAGTCTTGTAATTATGTCCCAGGACAAAACAGTTGTTCGTACAATCGGAAATAAAGTTGCACTTCCAGAAAAAATTGGTTTTAAATCTTTCTTTAAACAGCTGGTTACTCCAAAACAGGGGGTAACAATTCCTGAAAGTATTACCTGGAACGGTGCTATGAATAACGGTGAAACTGCACCTGATGGTATTTATTACTATTATATTACTGCTACTGATGATAACGGTAACGTTGGTAAAACTAAAGAATACACAGTTGTAGTTGATACAACTCATCCTGCAATTGAACTTTCAGCTCCTGCTGATAAAACTTTTGGAGAAGGCGCAAAAGCTGCTATTAAATTCCAGCAGACTGGTTCTGTTGAAGATGAATGGACAGGCGTTTTCAAAAATGCAGAAGGTACTGTAGTAAGAACTTACAAATGGACAAATGCAGAACCTGCTGATTTCAGCTGGTACGGTACAAATGATAATGAAGCTCAGGTTGCTGATGGTGTTTACACTTACGAAATTACAGCAACTGACCGTGCAGGTAATAAATCTGCAGAAACTGTAGTAACAAATATCATTTATTCTGCAGATAAACCTGCTACAAACATTTATATTGAAGGTTCAAAATACTTCTCACCAAAAACAAACAGTCCATTACAGAATGTAACTTTCAGTCTTACTATACCAGTTCCTGATGAACGCACAGGAAACAAATTAACAGAATGGGAAGTTGGCATTCTTAACAAAAGTGGAGCGCTGGTAAAATCATACAATATGACAAAGGACGGAGATATTCCTCCTTCATCAATTGTATTTGATGGTTGTGGAGATAACGGTCTTGTTCTTGCTGACGGTGAATACCAGGCTTATGTAACTGCTAAATATTTGAACGGTTATGTTCCTGCAAAAATTTCTTCACCAATTTTCGTAGTTGATACAGAAGCTCCAGTTGCACAGATTAATATGTCTGGCAGTGGAAAAGAAGTTGTATTCGGTGGAAAAGACAAGGCTGATGTTGTATTCCCATTGAGCATTCATTCGGATGGTTCTCCTGTTCCTTCATGGAAAGCAGAAATTATTTCGGAAGATGGAACAAAGGTTGTAAAAACTTATGATATGGGTGAATATCCTCCAGAATCTTTGAGCTGGAACGGAATTACTGATCAGGGAAAAATTGCTGAAAATGGAGTTTACACTCTTGTTGTTTCGGCAACTGACCTTGCAGGTAACGCTGGTGGCGGAAAATCTTCTAAAAATGTAAAACTTGATACAACAGAAGCACAGTTAATTTTGACAATGTCTGATATGGCTTTCTCTCCAAAGAATGTTAAGACAAAGAATACTGTTACTTTCACACCTGTTACACAGACAAAAGATGTAAAACACTATGACTTTATTGTCCGCAACGATAAGGGTGAAACTGTATATTCAAAATCAGAAGATAGAAAACTGCCAGTAAACTTCAACTGGGATGGTAAAAATAATGACAAAACTTACTGTGATGACGGTTTGTATTCTGCAGCACTTAAAATTGAAGCAGAAAACGGATCAAAGGCAGACGCTTCTACACAGTTGTTCACATTAGACTCAAAAGCTCCATTCCTTTCTGTAGAAACTCCTTGGCTTGATTTCTCTCCTGATGGAGACGGAAACCAGGATGTAATTCCTCTTAAGATTTCTGATTGTACAAATGAAAAACTCTGGACTGCTGAAGTTCGTGATGCAAAAGATAAGAGTGTTAAAAAATTCAGCTGGAATGGTGTTAAATCAGAACTCTCATGGGATGGTACAGACGAATCTGGTAACTTTGCTGCAGATGGAAAATACAGTATTTTGATTTACTCAACTGATGAAGCTGGAAACAGTTTCACTAAAGAAGTAGAAAATATTAATCTTGATAAACGAGAAACAAAACTTTATCTCACAGCAGAATACGAAGGTATTTCTCCTAATGATGATGGAGTGCTTGATACACAGAAGTTTGAAATTAAAACAACAGTTTCTGATGGTTTGAAATCTTGGAACTTCAAGGTAACAACAGAAAATGGAACTTCAGTTTACAGTCGTTCAGATAAAGAGGACGGAAATCTTCCTGCTCAGTTTATCTGGAATGGTGCTGATGCAGACGGAAATGCCTGCGAAGGAACTTTTGTTGGTACATTAAGAGTTGAATACAAAAAAGGAAATGTAGTTACTGCAGTATCTTCTCCATTTATCTGTACTGCAACTGCTCCTGTAGTAAGTGTTCAGACTGCTCCAGAATATTTCAGTCCAGATAACGATGGTATTGATGATGATCTCTTTATTAAACTTACAGGTTCTTCAAAAGCAAAAATCAAGAACTGGTCATTTGTAATTAAAGATCCAAAAGGTAAAGTATTCTGGAAAACTGAAGGTAAAAATCAGATTACAGAAAGAATGATCTGGGACGGTTTAAGTAATGTTCAGAAAGATGTAAATGGAAACGCAGAGCGTGTTCAGTCAGCTATGGACTATCCTTATGTATTTACAGTTTCTGATAATTTGGGAATGACATCTATTGTAGAAGGTGTTATCCCTGTTGATGTACTTGTAATTCGTGAAGGTAGAGTTCTTAAGATGGCTGTTCCTTCAATCATCTTCGAATCGGATGCTGCTAACTTCCAGACAGCAAATGCAAAACTTACAGAAGCACAGGTTAAGAAAAATCTTGATATTTTGAATCGTATCGCAGAGATTCTTAAGAAGTTCCCTGATTACAAAGTAACAATTCAGGGACACGCAAACCGTATTTCTGATAATGTTGATGAAGAAACAGTTGATAATCTCAGAGTATGGGGTAGAGCTTTACAGCCACTTTCTAAAGAACGTGCCGATGCAATTAAAGATTACCTTAAGAAAAAAGGTGTTAATGCAAACAACGTCACAACAGAAGGTATGGGTGGTACAAAACCAGTAGTTGATCCAAAAGATTCAGACAATAACTGGAAAAACCGCCGCGTAGAGTTCATTCTTGTTAAATAAAAAATATTAAAATTTATTAAAAAAAAGCACTTTGGGTTATTGACCTAAAGTGCTTTTTTCTTTATAGTATTAAATACGTTCAGCGATGAACTGTGGTTGCTTAGCTCAGCTGGTAGAGCAATGGACTGTTAATCCATGTGTCGCAGGTTCAAAACCTGCAGCAGCCGCTCAAAAAAACCTTCGAAGTAATTCGAAGGTTTTTTTTTGTTTTTTCGAAGTTTTAGAGATTTTTCAGAAAATCGCAGGTTTTGAAGCGGAACGCGCGCCGACCGAATAGGGAGGATGAGCGAACATGGATGTGAGCGGAAGCAAGTGCAGCCGCCGTGGATGGAGAAAACAGGAGGTTTTCGACAGGAACGGCAAAAACCTGCAGCAGCCGCTCAGAAAACCTTCGAAGTAATTCGAAGTTTTTTTTTATTTTTCCGAAGTTTTAAAAATGTTATATGCAATACGAATTATTGGTTTTATATTTTTAGTTGTCTTATTAGTTCTCCTTATCAAAAGATTAATCAAATATAATTCTGAATATAAAAAAATGGTTTCATTTCTCCGTTTAGAAAAATACAAATAAGATTGAATATAAAAATTACAAGAATTTCCTGGAAAAGTATGGAAATAAATCAGTATTTATAATGCTGGGAATTTTTGTTTGTCTTATTATGACTTTTCAGTAAATAGCTGATCTTGTGCAACAGGAGTTAAAAATCAATCCATTTACAATGACCATAAACTTAGAAATATGGTATAATGTACGGGAAGTATGACTACCCATGGTTTTAGGAGAAGAAAATGAAGAAATTATTTGTGATGTTTGTTGCTCTTTTTATGGCTGCTGCAGTTTTTGCACAGAACGTTAAATCAACAGGTCTTACAGACAAAGATGTACAGAATTTTGCAAAACACTATAATTCAATTAATGAAGATATGGAAAAAGCTCTTGGATCTGCTGAAGACCAAAGTTATCTTTCAGTAAAAGCTGATTATTTAAAAGCAGAAAAGATTCTTGCAAAATATGGCTTTACTGGTGAAAATACCGTAGAAAAATATGCTATGATTGTCTGCTGCGTTAGTGTTCTGGCTGTTGAAAAAAGCGGTGTCCTTGAAATGTACAAAGCTATGGGAATGGAAGGTATGGATCCTGTAGCCGCTCAGAGAGCTTATATTAATCAGAAAGATTATGAGGTTGTTGAAAGAAACTGGGCCGCTGTTGCAAAAGCAATAGATTACGAAGGAATGTAACACGAATAAAGAAAACAGGAATTTTATTGATGGTTATCAACAAAATTCCTTTAAAAAGCTATCCAAAATTACTTTTTACATTTTCCGCCGCAACAGCCAGAACATCCGCAGCAGCAAGTTCCAGTTTTTTTGGCTTTTAAGTATTTTTTGCAAAGTGATTTTACAATCAATGTTACTACGACAAAAAGTACTACACTAACAATTACTGTTCCCATGACGATACCTATTT
>JAKSTK010000077.1 GCA_024402615.1 Treponema sp. | reverse complement strand
CTTTCACCTTTAATTCAACTGGATAATTCATTTTTCATAATAAATTTGTCCAACTCTTTGGTGTCAGTTCAAAAAATACTTTTTTCAGAGGTCTGTCCCCCCACTTCCCCCCACTCCATTTTCTCGATAGAATACCCTTATGAATAAAAACGCCCCTCTCAAAACAGCAGTAGTAACAATCATCGGTCGACCAAGTGCCGGAAAATCTACATTTCTGAACACAGCCTGTCAGGAACCTGTAAGTATTGTTTCACCTATTCCTCAGACAACTCGAAATGCCATTAAAGGAATTGTAAATACTTCTTATGGACAATTGATTTTTATTGATACCCCAGGCTATCACGATTCTGATAAGAAACTGAATCTTAGACTTCGCAATGTAACAGAAAGCCAGCTTGAAGATATAGATGCTGTTTTGTATATCATTGATTCAACACGTACCCCTGGAGAAGAAGAAGTTCACACATCTGAACTCCTTAAAAGACTGCAGCTAAAAACAATAGTTGCAATCAATAAAACTGACTTAAATGCCAGTCATCCAGAACCAATTAGAAAATTTGTCAAAGAAAACCTTCCTGAGATTCCGGAAAACCACATATTAGAAATGTCTGCAGAAAAAGATTTAGGGATTAACGAAGTTTTAAAAGCTCTTTATGAAATTTCTCCAGAAGGCGATCCTATTTATGATGAAGAACTTGCTACCGATCAAGATTTAACTTTCCGTATTTGTGAAGTCATTCGAGGGGAAGCCATAAATCGTCTGGAACAAGAGATTCCTCATGCTGTTTATGTAGAGGTTGCTGATGTTGAACATAGAAATGAAGGTAAAAAACTGTGGATTAGAGCATTTCTATGTGTCGAAAGAGATAGTCAGAAAGGAATCGTAATTGGAAAAGGTGCTTCCAAGATTAAAGAAATCAGAATGGCTGCCATAAAGAAATTAAGTGACATCTATATTCAAAAAATCGACCTTGATCTTCAGGTCAAAGTCGATAAAAACTGGAGACAACACGACTATACTTTGAATCGATTAGTGCCATAAAAATGTTTTGAAATAACAGGGGGACAGACCTCCATTCATCTCCCCCAGTTTTTTTCACCAAGCCTCGCTATAATTACAGTACTTTCGATTTTTACTAGCAAAAAAAAAGAAAATAACCGATAATAAGGTTAATAAAAAAGTTAGAAAATGGATTATACAGTAACGTACGAGATGAACAATTATCTGCCTGCTGGAAATGTTATTCGATTAGCCAACAGAATGTTGTTCTACATCAATAATAAATTAGTTCGCCACAACGAAAGAACAACCTTTCTTGCATTAACTTTAGCTAAATATCATCCAATGGGAGAAAAATGCAGTATCAAAAGTTTGCTGCTTCTTTCCCTTTTCCACACCCTAGGTTTTTTTCGGCCAAATCCAATCTTAAATTACGATCCATATGATGCCGAAGATATTGATTTCTTCAATACGACAAAAGATACCGAAAGTTTTTACATGTATAGCAGTTATTATCTCTGCCATATGACCCCATTAAAAAAAGATGCCTATGCTTTGGAGACCTTCACTGCCGACTATAATGAAATCGACAAACAATTTATTTATCAAACTGAATACAAATCAATTATCTATTTATGTGCACGAATAAGTGATTTCTGGGCAAAAAATCCGAATACACTACTCCCTGAAAATCTAGATGATCTTGCTCCTGGAAAAATCGATCCTGAATACGCAGCAGTATTTAAGAAACTGAATAAAGATAATTATCTTCTAAAACAATTCGAAACAGATGAATATCATGACAAGCTTAGAAAAGTGTTAGTTTCAGTAAGATACACAAAAGAAGAAACACTTGAATTAATTAAACTTCTTATTTATTTTCTCGATTTCAAAAGTACATACACTATGACCCATACCATCAACACTGCATGTTATGCACTTTCTTTGGGTAAACGACTGGAACTTTCGCAAGAGCAGCTGGATAATCTTTTTACAAGTGCTTTCTTACATGATATCGGAAAAATGAATATTCCGGCCTCAATTCTGGAATCACCAGGGAAACTTTCTCTGGAACAATACAGAATTATGAAAAACCATGTTAATCACTCAAAAAATATTCTGAATCAATTAATACCCGAAGAAATAATGCAACCAGTCATCAGACATCACGAACGTCTGGATGGATCTGGTTATCCTGAACAGAGACAAGAAGATTCTCTCTCTACTAATGACAGGATTCTGATGATTGCTGATGTTACAAGTGCCCTTTGTGATCAGAGAAGTTACAAAGAAAGTTTCCCGAAAGACAAAGTTCTTGAAATCCTTACAGAATCTGCTGACAAGGGGGAGCTTGATAAAATTATAACAGGTATTATGAAACAGGATTTTGATGAAATCCAGCAAGAAAAAACAGAATATCAAAAACTGTTCAATACAAATTATGGTCAGGTTCAGGAACAGTTCGCTTTATATTTCTTCAATGATTCTGAAAATATCATTAATAATCTCACTACAGAAGATGATTCCCTGGAAGAACTTGTTATTGATGATGGACTGGAAGAGTTAGATTAAGGTCTGTCCCCAATTAAAATTTCCCCAAAAAATAAGGTCTGTCCCCCACCATAAAATATTTTTTCATTCAATAAACAGAGGTCTGTCCCCCATTCCACTATTTAAACAAACCCAATTTTTCATTATATTTACAGTATGGAAATTACATACAAAACAAAGGGCGTTTGTGCCCAGGTTATTCATTTTACAAAAAATGATGATGGAACAATTACTAATATTTCATTCGAAGGTGGCTGTAACGGTAACCTTAAAGCAGTTTCAAAACTCTGTGATGGAATGAAAGCAGAAGAAATTGCTGCTAAACTTGCCGGTAACATCTGTGGATTCAAATCAACTAGTTGTGCTGATCAGTTAGCTAAAGCAGTTCTTGAATCATAATCCGCTTAAAATTAAAAACTGAAACGCAAACACTGAAAATAATTTATTTGGAGATAATATGTCTTTAGAATGTGGTATTGTTGGATTGCCAAATGTTGGTAAATCTACTATTTTTTCGGCTCTTACTGCCGCTCCTGCTGCTGCAGAGAATTTCCCTTTCTGTACAATCGACCCTAACATTGGTATCGTAGATTTACCAGATGAACGCCTGGATTTCCTTGCAAGCATTCATAATCCTAAGAAAAAGACACCTGCAAATGTAAAATTTGTTGATATTGCAGGATTAATCAAAGGTGCATCACAGGGTGAAGGGCTTGGAAATAAATTCCTTGCAAACATCCGTGAATGTTCAGTTATCGCACATGTAGTTCGTTGTTTCGATAATCCTGATATCATGCATGTTCGTGATAATGCAAATGAGGCAGCTCCAATCGATCCAGAATCAGACATTCTTACAATCAACTGGGAACTTTGTCAGGCAGACCTTGATACAATTGCAAAACGCGAAGAAAAGAATATTAAAACTGTTCGAGCATTAGGAAAAGATGCAGAAAAACAACTGGCACCATTCAATTCAGCAGTCGCAAAAATCAAACCATTGCTAATGGACGGAAAATGTGCCCGTACAGCAGATTTAACAGATGATGAAAAAACTGCCATTGCAGATATGTTCCTTCTTTCAATGAAGCCAACACTTTATGTTGCTAACGTTGATGAAGATACAATTGCCGAAGGTACAAACAAATACGTAGAAATCGTACAGAAATATGCAGATGAAGAAAAATCTGAAGTTGTTGTAATTTGCGGAAAGTTTGAAGCAGATCTTGCAGAAATTGAAGATCCTGCAGACCGCAAAGATTTTATGGAAAGCGTTGGACTTACGGAAAGTGGACTCGCTGTTCTTGCAAGAAAAGCTTATCATTTGATGGGACTTAGAACTTTCTTTACAGGTGGAGCTGATGAGTGTCGTGCCTGGACAATTCATTCCGGCGATAAAGCACCTCGCGCTGCCGGAGTTATCCACACGGACTTCGAAAAAGGATTCATCAAAGCAGAAGCTTACACAATCGATGATTTACGCCAATACAAAGATGAAGCTGCCATAAAAGCAGCAGGTAAATACCGACAGGAAGGAAAAGAATACGTTGTTCAAGATGGCGATGTTCTTTTCTTCAAGTTTAATGTTTAAAAAATCTGTTAAAAAAAAAGCAGTGCCAGAAGTAAAAATCTTCGACACTGCTTTTTTTATATCCTCTCACCCGCTATTCAATTACAAATCAGATTCGTTAAAAAATAAAAGCCTGTGTCTCTCTCCAATGCACAGGCTTTTATTATGGCTTTTCGACTTTCTTAAATTGTTCTTACTTAATCTTTTTTTATTATGTTACTGTCAGATAGAACTCTCTCCTTTTCTCTCCAACTGTTATTAATATACAACCTGCCAATTATTTTGAATATGGAGAAATTCTCCTCAATTTTAATTTTTTTTTGGTGAGCCATGCTTTTCCAAAACGGCGCTATGCTGTTCGGTAACCCTCAGCCTCCTCGTTCAGTCATAACATCAAAATGTTATTCCTTCACTTGCGGTGGCCGGCTAGCGCCGCAGCGTCGTGCCTTCACACACTTTCAGTGATTATTTAACTTGGGGACAGACCTCTGATTAACAAAGAAATATCTTTGCTAACCAGAGGTCTGTCCCCCAAGGTTATATTTTCTTTTCATTGTTTTTCAATTAGATGATTAGAGATCTGTCCCCGCATTGAATTTATTACAACTAGCTCAGGAAATTTTCGAAAAAATAAAAAAAATTTAAAAATTTTTCAAGAAAATTGCAGAATTTTTAATTTTAAAGCAATTATATAGGCAGAGGTTTTATTGTGTTGCGAAGAATTATTGAATTGTTAATTTTAGTTCTGTTCGTAGTAATGGTTATGTCTTGCGAGAATGCAAACCTGTCATTCAACTCAAATGATGTTATCTCCGTTGTTTCCTGGAATACTCAAACTTTTTTTGATGGTGTTATGGATGGGTGTGAGTATTCTGACTTTCAGAAACCTGGGAATTGGAATAACGAAAAGTATCAGGAGAGATTGAAAAGATTGTGTTCAGTAATAACTGAATTGGATGCGGATATCTATGTTTTTGAGGAAATCGAAAATCAGGGGATTATCTATGACATCAGCAATCAACTTGCAGGAAAAAACTGGGGACATAAAAACTCCTGGCAGTATTCTTGTTTTACGAAACCAGAAGATTCATCTATTGGATGTGGAATAATTTCCAGATTCAAGATAAAGAATCCTACAACTCATGGTCTAGACATAAGAATTCAAAAAACTGAGCAACCGAGTATGCGACATTTACTTCAGGTAACGATTGAAATAGGTGACAGAGAACTGGTGCTATTTGCAAATCATTGGAAATCAAAATCTGGTGGGCAAGAAAAAACGGAAATCTGGAGAGATTGGCAGGAATCTGTACTAGCAGGTCGTTTATATGAATTAAATGACGGGGAAAGTACTGAGGGAGTAATTTTATGCGGAGATTTTAATCGTGATGCAGAGGAATTTATTCACTGCAATAATGAAACACGGTTAAGAAATGCTGGTTTCGGTAATATGCGTACTACTACTATAAATTCTTCATGGAACTTAAATATTTGTGAAAATTCTACTGATGAAGGTAGTTATTATTATCAAAATCACTGGGAAAAAATTGATCATATCTTCACATCTGCGGAAATACAGGTCATTTCTTTTTTTCCTTGCGTTTCACCTGCGTGGACTACTTCTGAAGGCTTTCCCTTTTCATACTCGATTTATACAGGAAATGGTTTTTCTGATCATCTCCCAGTAAAAGCTTTAATTAAACTAGAGTGATAATCACCTAGTTTGAATTTTTCTCCACAAGAAAGAGATATTCTTTTACATGAATATCTCTTTCATTTAAATTTCTTGAACCTCGAAAAGCATTATATTGAGCTTCAAGAACTTCAACATTTCCACACCTTGATAAAATTTCTATCATTTCCTGTTTAGATATAAATCCTTCCGAATTAAAAGAAACAAGAACAAATTTTGCTTTTACTTTATCAACCAATTCATAAAAAACCTGACAAACCTGTTTTTTCTTGTTGTACGCTGAACGATTCCAGTTTTTAGGAATACCTGAAACACGACTCATATTTTCTTCATCAGGACATTTGTAGTTTGCCAGAAGATTTAGCATAAAATAATTTGAACCATAAGGATGCTGATTATACGGAGGATCAAAATAGGCCAAATCAAAACATCTGTTTCCTTTTGAATCTTCCGTCAAATGAGAATATAAATCTGTATTGAAAATTAATTCATTAGCATTAGCATTAAAGACTTTATGCTTAGCCGAAAAGTTGGATAAAACCGGGAGCTGAAGTTCTATATTTCCCATAATTCTGGTCAAAGCATTTCTTCCATTACCACCAAATTGACCTGTTTTAGTTTTTGAATTTTTATAAAATCCTTTAAAAATACCAGCAGTATTAGCATGAATAGAAGCTTCGGATAATAAAGGTGCAATGAAAAAATCCTTATATTCTTCAGGGATTAATTCATCAATTAATTGACGGGAAACATCAAGATAATCAGCATTATAAGGAGTGTAGAAACATCGCTCTCCAGGTTTTATATCATCTAAATTTTCAGGAGCATAATATTTTGAAATAAATCCAGGATTTTTATAAGTTCCATTTTCTCTGGAAATTTTCAATTCCTTCATCCGTTCATCAATCTTAGAAATCAAGACTGTATACAAAGTTTCCAATTCTGCTTTTTGTTTATCCGATAAATCAGAAAGATAACATCGGCTGATTATACAGGCATATTCTTCCAGATCATTCACTGTTATTGAATTTGAATATTGTTTTAAATATCTTGCAACAATCCCACTTCCAGCAAAAATATCAAGACAATCAAGTTTTTCTTTTGCAAGTTTTTCTTTTATAATATCAACTGCCTGTCCAATAAATGGCAATAATGCTCGTTTATTACCAATATAAGTTATAAGTTGAGTCTGTAAATAATCCTGATTTTCTTGAATCTGCTGTTCGCGTTGTTCCACAATTTCCTCAGTCACTATAGTTCAATAAAACCAGCACCAATTTTGTTCATCACTTCAAAGAATTTAGGGAATGTAACACTACACCATTCAGCATCATTAACAATAATTTTTTCACCTTCCTTCAGGCCTAAACCACAACATGCCAATGACATTACAATACGATGATCCTTATAAGATTCTACTTCAGCACCGTGAAGCTTGAAGGCAGGATTAGGAGTTCCATCAGGAAGGAAAGGAGAATGTCCGTGAATAACAAGGGTATCGCCTGTATCCTCAAGCTCTGCACCAAGCTTTGAAAGTTCACTAACCATTGCCCAAATTCTGTCAGTTTCTTTTTTGCGGCAAATTTCAATATCTGTAAAGGTTGTAGTACCCTCAATAAAGCAGGCAATTACAGAAAGTGCACAAATTGCATCCGGGAAACTATTAATATCAATTGTTAAATTGCCAGCAAGGCGCTTACCACCCGTAACAGTCAAAGTACAAGCCGATTTATCCCATACAACATCAGCACCAACTTTCTGTAAAACCTCAACAATTTTGTCATCGCCCTGGCTGCCAGAACCATCAATATTATCAATTACAATTTTGCTGTCAGAAATCAATGTTGCTATTAATGGGAAAGCAACACCTTCCCAATCAGAAGGAACAGCACGATCAAAGGCTTTAATATCTACCGGTCCATGAACAACTACATGCTTAAAATCTTCGGAAATCTCACACTTTACACCAACACTCTCAAGCCATAATTTGGTCATTGTGAGATAAGGAGTTTCTTTTGGAGTAGCAAGTTCCATATGAAGATCACCATTAAGTTTGGTAGCTGCCATCATAAAACCAGAAATATACTGCGAAAGTTTTCCATCTGTATAAAGAGTTTTTGTAACATCAATTGGACCACTGAACTGAAATGGCGGACAATTTGGCTTGTCACCCTGTGGGGGACAGACCTCTCCAATTTCAGAAGAAGAAACACATTTTGCCTCAGCTCCAAATTGATTCAAGGCATCAATTAAATGACCAACCGGGCGAGTCTTTATTGATTCATCACCAGTAAATGTACATTTTCCGGAAAGTGTAGAAAGAACCGGACACAAGAAATACATAAGTGAACCGGAGTTTCCAACATCAATTGGAGAATCTGGAAGATGAAGATTTTTACCAGCACCTTTTACTGTCCAAACAGATTTATTTCCGTTCTCACCAGCATCAACATCAGCACCAATCTTACGAACAGCTTTTACTGTTGAAAGACAATCATTACTTGGAAGAGGATTTGAAATATGTGATTCCCCTTCTGCAATTGTTGCAAGAATGAGCGCACGGATAGTATGACTTTTTGAACCAGGAACAATAATATGTCCTGAAAGATTTGATTTTTGAGCCGAAATCTTCATGATTCTTCCTTATATTAATTAATCAATTATATTATTTGAAAAAAGCAGCAAATGGATTGTATGTTTCGCCATCATCTTCCTGTGAAGAAAGATATTTTGAAGTAGTTTTATCCTGTTCTACTGCAGATGCTGGAGCAAGTGAAATTCTCTTAGCATCAGAATCAATACTCTGAACAACAACAGACATTTCTTGTCCAACAGAATATACCTTTTTAAGATTAGTGTTTGCTTTAATATCTTCAAGGAGACTTACATGAACAAGACCGTCAATACCAGGTTCAAGATTAATAAACAAACCAAAATCAGTGATACGACAAATCTTACCGTCAAATTTCGTACCAATTGGGAAACGTTCTTCAATTGTATCCCATGGATCGCTCATGAGAGCTTTAAGACTCAATGTAATGCGTTCATTTTTCCAATCAGCTTTAATAATTTTTACTTTGATTTCCTGTCCTTCTTCAACTACATCACCTGCTTCAGCATTGCGATCAAAAGATACTTCTGCATTTGGTAATAAAGCTCTGAAACCCATGACATTTACGAAAGCACCAAATTTCTGAATTGATTCAACAGTACCTTCTACAATTTTGCCTTCTGTAAGTTCTGCTGCTAGTTTGCCTAAAGTCTGTGCATATTCACTTTCACCGACTTTTCTGTTTGAAACGAGGACATCTTTTCCATCATTTTTATATTCTGTAATAATAAATGTAAGATTTTTACCAACATAGAATGAAGGTTCTTCTTTCTGTTTGTATCCCATCTGTGAATAAGGGCAGAAAGCACGACTAGAACCAATTTTTACATCATATCCACCCTTTCTTTCTGCTTCTACATGACCTTCAACAGGAATTCCACTCTTGTATGCATTTTCGAGCATTTCCTTATCAGCTTTTCCACCAGCGATTTTTGTTGTAAAACGCATTTCGCCATGAACTTCACCTGTGAAAAATACTTTAATTTTATCGCCTTCTTTTACAGAAATATTTCCTTCTTCATCGGCGAGTTCAGCACGGTCAAGAACCCCTTCTGATTTTGCATTTAAGTTTAAGAAGATTGTTGTATCTGTGATTGCTACAATGTCAGTTTCAAAAGACTGACCGATTTCGTATCTATTAATCATTTTATTACCTCAAATTTTTTGTTTCGTTTTATTCTAGCGGAATTCGGCAAATTTTTCTACACGGGGGGGGACAGACCTCTAAAACACAGACCTCTAAAACAACAACAAGATTTTCTTATGGGGACAGACCTCCATCAGATATCTTTCCCCTTTCTCACCAAAGGTCTGTCCCCCGTTCTCCCCACCGTTAAACAAAAAAGCCACCCTTCACACACCCAGGCAGCTTTTTTGTTTATTCTTATTTTTCTAAATTTTAATTAAAACTTTCCACCACCGAGTGTGAAATTCATTTTCAGGGTAACATCCGGTTTAGATTCCCAGTCTTTGAAAGTCACATATGGGCCAACTCCAGCAGTAAAACCATTAAACGGTGAATAATTTAACATTGCAGAAACAGTTGCTGTGCTAAAGAAAACTGTGCTTAAACCACTGTTATCAATCATAGAATTAAGGATTGGAGGTAAATCATCTTTTCCATAATTTCCCATAGCAAAAATTGTAGCAGTCAAATCTGAAGTTCCAAAGATTCTTCCAAAGTTTGCAACAACTGCAAAATTGTGCCCTTTTGTAAAATAAGTATCTTCAAAGTCGCCTGCAAATTTCACGGCATCCATAAGTGAAAATTCTTTCGAAGAATCATATCCATTGTAGTAATATTGTGCAGCTAAAGTAATTTTAGGTTCTTTCCAGAAATAACTGATTCCAGCAGTACCCTGAAGAATACTTGTTTTGTTCTTCCAGCTATCTGGTTCATAAGCCCATTCAGAAGCAGCCCCGTACGAATAAACCACTTCACTGAAGAAAGAAAGCTTTTTCAAACTTCCACTGGTTGTTACCATTGCTTTTGGTGCATGCTGATATTTATAGTAAGCTCCAAGTCCAAATTCCCATCCACCGAAAACTAAATCTGCCTTTCCTGCCAAAGCTGTATCAATCAAATTAACCGAATTACTTGCCAGAGAAACTCCGTCTGGAATTATATAAAACCACAGACAGTTCTGAGTTCCAGGGAAAGTAATCTGTGTTCTTAAATTTAAAGCTCCATCTACCTGAGCAGAAGTATTTTCAGGATCAATCGATGTAGAATTAATCATATCTGAAACAGGACTAAAGAAATATCCAGTTCCCCAGGTTACAGTATGCAAACCGAATCTGAAAAAAGCTCTGTCAGCAACAGAAAAATCTGTAAACAATTCTTTAACCTTAAGGAAATCTACTACAGAAGTTGATAC
>JAKSTK010000076.1 GCA_024402615.1 Treponema sp. | reverse complement strand
AAATCATCTCCGATTTTCTAACATACCAGGACACTCCATACGGCTGCGTCAGATTAGCTGATAGCTGATAGCTGATAGCAAATAGCAAATAGCAGCTTCTGCCTCAAGATTACGGGTTGGTGACAGAGACCTGTCCCCTGTCATTTAGTTGGATCTGCGGAGTAAAAAAGTGGATTGCAAAAAGGTTCTGAGGGCGGTTTTATAGTTTCTTTGCCGCCCTCAGCAGCTAGTGACGGTACCTAACGGTTTTGCAATTCACTTTTTTTACGGGAGCACATTTCAGTTTATTTTTGTGACAGGGGACAGGTCTCTGGCACTCTGTTTGCACAATCTTGGAGACAGAAATCATTCATCCCTTGAAGAAAAATCTTTGCCGTACTATTATCCACTTATGCCACAGTTTTTTATTCCTACAAAGGAACAATTACAAATAACAGAACAAGACTTTTCAGAAGCAGCCCGCTATTTAGGATACCAAAGGCTTTCAGTTCCTGACCAAACAATAAAACAATTAATAGAAGAATGTATTCAGGAACTTTCCAAAGCAATAAAACCACAGGCAGTTTTTGAATATTTTCCCGTTGAAGTAAACCAGCAGACAAATGAAATTTCCTTTGCAGATGTAAAAATCACTTCAAAAAATCTAACTGTGAATCTTAAAAATTCAAAAGAAATTGTTTTACTGGCAGCAACAATCGGTCCTCAGGTAGATGCACTTATTCGCAGAACCCAAGCCACAAATCCAGCAAAAGCCGCAGTTTTCCAGTCCTGTGGAGCAATGTATATAGAAAAGATTGTAGATTTATTAAATGATTTTATAAAAGAAACCGCTTCGGCACAAAAAAAAGCCTGCAGACCACGATTCAGTCCAGGCTTTGGAGATGTTCCTCTCGAAACACAAAAAGAATTTTTCAGACTGCTACCCTGCACCCGAATTGGATTGACTCTAATGGACACACTTATAATGTCTCCAGAAAAATCAGTAACAGCCTTTATAGGAATATACAAGGATTAAAGCTTAAACTTACGATCCTCAACTTTTTCAGCTTCACGATACAAAATTGCAACATTTCCAATAATTCTTACCAAAGTTGCATTTGTACTTTCGCAAATATCATTTGTAAGTTCAACTTTATCTTCCTTATACTCATTAAACTTAACTTTTAAAAGTTCGTGAGCTTTCAAAGAATTTTCAACCATCTGCATAAGCCCATCTGTAACACCTGCTCCACCAACAATAACAACTGGCTGCAAATCATGAGCGGCTTTTTCCAAAATTTTTCGCTGTTTACTATTTAATTCCATCATAGCTTAATTCTACTGAGAATTTGGCTGTTGCTCAAGTTTAGTTTATTACAACATCAATTTTCACATATTTCAACGATTTTCAACAATATGCAAATATTTCCACATTTTTCTATTGTACAAAACTGTATGACTAACTATAATCTTTTTCCATTGAGGCTTAAAAATGAATTCACTTCCAAGCACAGAAATTATTTTACAGATTTTACTTTCTGTAGGTGTTATCGTCATTGTCGCTAAATACTTTGGTATTCTGGCAAGAAAAATTGGTATTCCTGAAGTTGCAGGAATGATTGTTGCAGGACTTTTACTTCGTTTTATTCCATGGTTCCACAACTACGGCGGAACAGATTCAAACATCATTTATAATGAAGCAAATCAGTTCATTACATACATGTCGGAAATTGGTGTTATCCTTATTATGTTTTCAGCAGGACTCAGCACCAACCTTAAATCACTAATCAAATCAGGTATAAAATCAACGATTATTGCCTGCTGCGGTGTTTTTGTTCCATTAATTATGGGAACAATCATGTCAATTTTCTTCTTTGGCTGGACAGGCTTTGGAACTCTTGAATTTTACAAATGCCTTTTCATAGGCACAATTTTGACAGCAACTTCAGTAAGTATTACAGTTGCAGTTCTCAAAGAATTTGGAAAAATCAAAACAGATGTTGGCCAGACAATTATCAGTTCAGCAATTATCGACGACGTTATCGGTATTATCGTTCTTACAATTGTACTTGGCGTTTCTTCAGGAAAAGGCGGCTACTTCACAATCATACTTAAAACAGTACTGTTCTTTGTATGCGCATTAGTTGCAGGTTTTATTGTTTACAAGCTTTTCCGCTGGTACGATAACCGCCATCCTCGTTCTCACCGAATTCCAATTTATGCTTTGGGAGTTGCCCTTATTTTCGCTTATTGTGCCGAAGAATTTTTTGGAATTGCAGATATTACAGGTGCCTACATCGCAGGAATCGTCCTTTGTAACTTGCACGATGCATCATATCTGGAATCAAAAATCGATATTAACTCATACATGTTCTTCAGCCCAGTTTTCTTTGCAGGAATCGGATTAAAAACAAATCTTTCGGGAATGAACATGGAACTTTTAGGCTTCGCAATTGCCTTTGTAATCATCGGTTGTATTTCAAAAATAATCGGTTGCGGCGGAATTTCCCGTTGCTTAGGCTTCAATTGGCGCGAAAGCTATCAAGTAGGATTAGGAATGATGGTTCGCGGCGAAGTAGCGTTAATCGTGGCTTCAAAAGGCCTTTCTTCAGGATTAATCGAACCAAAATACTTCACAGCCGTAATCCTTTTAATCATCGTTTCTTCAATGCTGGTCCCAATTTTACTAAAACGCGCCTTTACCGACAAAGCCCCAGCCGAAACCCCAACTCCAGCCGCCCAGTAACCCATAAAAACAATCTTGCGTTAATTAATTTTTAGGACGCACCGCCAACCACGCAAGATTGTCCCTACCGTCCCGCTGCTGTACAAACAGACAAACCCGGTGTTCCACGGCTTGCCTACGGCCGGCCCTGCGGGCTTGCATTCGCAACCGTTCCATACACGGCGTAAGAAAATACCCGCGGATATTTTTCAGCATATAGCTGATAGCCGATAGCACATAGCTGTCAGCTCCTACCGAACCATGATTGTGCATACTATGTGACAGGGGACAGGTTTCTTCTGTCATGCTGAATTCATTTCAGCATCTCACTGGTTTAGTGTGAGATTCTGAAACAAGATGACCAGAGACCTGTCCCCTATGCCAAATGTAGCGGGGACACCCCGTTATTTACTCCCAGCCAGCATACAGAGTCAAATTCTCTGTAATCTGAACAGCAGTAAAAGAACCTGTTGGACAAGGTTTTTTACATTCTTCATCAAAATACCAGCCTGCAAATCTTTTTTCTTTATCTGTCACTGTAAAATTCATAAATGACCATGCTAAACCTTCGTTTGAAGCTGAAGTATTTATTGAACAGTACCCCTTACTGTAATCAGTTATAGAATAATACCACCAGAATCCATCTGGAATTATAACTTTCTCAAGATAACAACTTCCTCCATTTGCATTAAAGGTTATGGTACGAGGTTCAGCCCAGCCAGCATACAGAGTCAAATCCTCTGTAATCTGAACGGCAGTTGAAGAACCTGTTGGACATGGATTTTTACATGCTTCATCAAAATACCAGCCAGTAAAAATTTTTCCATCTTTTACAGGGTTGTTTATATAACCACCTGCACTTGTCCAGCTTGAACTATCTTGTGAAAATGAAGTCATTATTAAAAAGTAATTCTTACCAATCTCACAATTAGAATACCACCATAAACCATCTGGAACCTCACCTGATTCAAAGAAACAAGTACCTCCATTTGCATTAAAGGTTACTTTGCGAGATGCAACCCATTTAGCATAAAGAGTAATATTTTCGCTTAATTTAACGGCTTCTTCTTGTGAAGTTGCAAAAGGTGTTGTTAAAGCTTTATCCGTATACCAGCCGGCAAAACTATAACCTGTTTTTGTTGGATTTGCATAATAGGTACACCCATTATTAATTGTAATACCTGTACTGCCAACCTCTGGATAAATAAATATACTATCTTCATTCGTAAGTGTAATAGATTCAACATCTTTATACTTATCATTTGAATAAATATATTCCTGTAGAGGTGTTCCGCCATTAGTATCAAAAGTTATTGTGAACAATTTTACCCATTTTGCATAAAGGGTAATATCACCTGTAAGCTGTCCAATTTTGTCACGTACATAGCCGTTAGGAGAGTTAGGAGCATAAATAGGTTCATAACTAAAAAACTCATTTGTACATTCTCTGTCGGTATACCACCCTGCGAATTCATAACCTTCTTTTTTTGGTGCTTTATAACTGTACCAGTATAGGAGGTCATCCCCATTAGACACTTCCGATAAAGTAATTCTAAAATAGTGAATGCCATCCCAATCTGCCACATAATCGTAACAACCTATATAATGAACTCCATCAACTCTAACAGGTTCTACTGCAGAACCTCCGTTTGAATCAAATCTTATAGTATATGAAGCATCTAACCATTTTGCGTAAAGAGTAATATTTTCACTTAATTTAACAGCCTCTTCTTGTGAAGCTGCAAAAGGTGTTGTCAAAGCTTCATCCGTATACCAGCCTGCAAAAATACAATTCTCTTTATTTGGATATCCACCATCATTATAATCATCATTTCTAGAATACAAGTCTTCTTTTTCAGAAGCCGAATAAACACTGATACCTCCCCGTAAATAGTAAAGATAGTACCACTTATTCTGATCTACCTTAACAGACTTCTTCTCAGAACCACCATTTGAATTAAAACTAATGCAACACTTACCAGACCAAAGTGTAACATCATCTGTAATAGGTTCACCTGCATATACTTCTGTTAAATCAGAATTTTTATACAACTTGTAATTATAGTCTGATAATACAGCAGCTCCTAAAGGATATCCTTTTGGCCAGAAATATTCATTTTCGCCATCTATAGTTACTTTTGCAAAATTTGGTTTTACTATATCTGCAAAAAGAACATAATTATCTGTTTTACCATCATCAAAATAATGACTATAAAGAGTACTACCACCCCAATCATAGAAGAAATATGTATTCCAATTTGGATCATTTGCATTTGCAACTTCCAGCATTTCTGAAATTTTATAAACATCATAATCTACAATTTTTTGTTTATCAGAAATGGAATGCCATCCGGAAGCATAAAAATCACGATTTTCCTCAGGAATAGTATCATCCCAAGAGAATCTTACAATTTTATTTAAAGCACCCGAACCAGAATAATCCGTTTTTACAACAAGATAAGAATCTGAATAAGATTCCAGAACATCTCTTGGAATTGCAACAGCATCTTTATTTGAATTTGAAAAATCCTTTGCGTATCTAATATTATCTTTCCATTTTGCAGTTAATGTAATAGATTCTGAAGGTACTGTTTCAACCTTATTTCCATTTCCATCAACCCAGCAATCAAAGAATTTTTTATCCTTTGTAGCAGTAATATCTGTAATTGATTGTCCCACCTCTCTACAAATAGAAGACTTAGAAACTGTTCCACCATTTGCATCAAAAGTTACAGTAACAAATTTAACTTCATTGACTTTATTTACAGTATCGGTTATTTCACTAGCATATTCTGGATAAACAAGATAAAGACTAGGCTTTGCACCTTGACCATATTCATCAAACTCAATAGATGTCCAATTTGAAACATTAATATTTGCAAAATCTAACAAATCCGATATAGCATAAACATAAGCTTCTACAATTTTCTCTTCATCGGAAAGAGGAGATTTCCATCCTGGGTTATAAACTACTCTATCCCACAGATCAATTTCATCATTGGAACAACAAAAAGCAACAACCATTTTCTTTTCTGATTTACTAAAATCATATTTTGCAACTAAATAAGCATCACTATAATCTTCCAAAACTTCTCGCGAAATACGTGGAGGATCAACATATCCATCTGGAAATACTTTTTTTTCAAATAAACGGTATTTATTGAATCTTGCTTTTACAGTTGTAGATGTTTCTGCAACAATTGTTCCTACCTTATTTCCTTTTTCATCATACCATCCGTCAAAGAAACTACGATTACCGATTACCTTTATATCTGGAAGAATCTGTCCAGGATAACGAGTTATTGATGTTGTATCACAAGTTCCACCATTTGCATCATAAGTAATAGTAACAGGGGCATCACGATTTGTTTTGTCTACTTCAGCTCTTATGTCTGCAACAAAAGCTGCAACAGGTTTTGCATTTGGATTATAAGTTTCTTCTTCCATGGTTCCAAAACCAACATAAAGCTTTGATTTATCTGTTGTTTTGAAGGTTTTTGTTACAGGATACTCAACTTCTGCAGAAAAGAAAGTTCCTGCTTTTATTTCAGAGCTGAAAGTACAATTGTCTAAAGCATCCCAGTAGTTATCTTCTTCTGATGCACTATAAATAATTAAATAAATACCGTTCACATCATCTAAAGAAATACCATTTATACTGAATTTTATTACATCTCCATTAATTAAATCTGAATCACAAATATCCATAAATGCATATTTTTTATAATCTGTAAAATAATGTTTATATTCCTCTTCATAATGATAGGAATATACATTTCCGTTTTCTACAAACCCAGAACTTTCATAATTTCCTGATGAAGTATGATTCGAATAAACCTTTACGATATCCGAATACGAAATATATTGTGCAGACTCTACTGTAACTGTAGTTCTTGCACGGTATACTCCAGCAGGTACTTTATCTGCACAAAAAACAACTGTTGTTTTATCTTCAGCTTCATCATAAGATTTTGATATTACTTCTCCATCAATGGTTTGTGTTGAATCAGTAATACTAACTAAAGAAAGAATTGCTCCATTCGCTATTTCATTACCAGGATATGTAAGAGTAATATTAACACTTCCATATTCCTCCCCATAATCAGAAACTGAAAGCTCAAACGAAATAGAATTTTCACCTTCTTTTAAAACTAATGTCTCTGTTCCAGTTAATAAAACCCCTTTTGCTTTAGCAGTTAAAATAAAACTATATTCACCTGGAGAAAGAATAATACTTTCCGCTTCCAAATCACTTTGGTCTGCCCAGAAACCTAGTATATTTTCTTCTTCTACCGAAGTTTTATACAAAGTAAAGTCTGTAAGTTCAGTTTCATATAGAACAGGAGCTATTGTTCTTAAAGAGTTAGATTTTCCCAAACTAATTTTTAAGACAGTATTTTTTTCTTCGACTCTGTCTTCTGCCAGCATACTGTTAAACAAGTTGCCACAAGAAACTAAAAAGAAAATACAAGTAAAAATAATAATTAATTTTGATATTCTATTTTTTTTCATAATGACATTCCTTTATTAATTGCTGCTTTTCTTAAATGTAACGGTAACACTGGCAGAATAATATTCGCCCTTCTTCACCGCTAATAAATCAAATACATAAGTTCCAGCAGAATAATCCACTGTTCTTAAGTCCAATTGATTCTTTATTGAAAGAACTCTTCCAAGACTGCTCCATTCATAAGTGTCGTATCCAACATCAGCAGTCAGTTTAATTCCGTCTGCAGTATCTGTTTTTACTACTGAAATATCCGAGCCAGCAGCAATACTAATAGTTATATTTAAGACAGTTAATTTTGGAATTGTAATTTCTTTTGTTCTTTTACAAGTTGTACAGGTGTAAAGAAGAATTCCAGTTGATGTTGCAGTAGGATTCTTTGTTATTTTTCCGCCATCCCATACATGTGCTTCATATTCCGATCTTAATTCTGGATGTGCACAAGTTGCTGCATGCCAGTGGTTTGTTTCATCACTTGTCCATTCAGCAGCATAAGAATGAGGAAGCTTTTCTATTTTTTCTTCTACCTTGTATCCACATACTGAACAAGTTTTTTCTTTTGTTCCTTCTGCATCTTCGGTAGAAGCTACCGTTTCTACCCAAGCACTAAATGAATGTCCTGCTTTTTCACTAACTAAATCATGATGTGCACAGGTTGCCGCATGCCAGTGGTAAGATTCATCACTTGTCCAATCTGCCGCATAAGTATGAGGAAGTTTATCTATTTTTTCTTCTGCCCTGTATCCACATACTGAACAGGTTCTTTCTTTTGTTCCTTCAGCGTCTTCAGTAGACTTTACAACAACTACCCAAGCCCCAAATGAATGTCCTGCTTTTTCACTAACTAAATCATGATGTGCACAGGTTGCCGCATGCCAGTGATAAGACTCGTCATTTGTCCATTCAGTCGCATAAGAATGAGGAAGTTTTGCTATTTTTTCTTCTACCTTGTATCCACATACAGAACAAGTTTTTTCTTTTGTTCCTTCTGCATCTTCTGTAGGATTTACTGCTACTACCCAGCTACCAAATGAATGTCCAGCTTTGTCAGTAACTAAACTTGTATGTGCACAAGTTGCCGCGTGCCAGTGGTCTGTTTCATCATTTGTCCAACCATCTGCAAATGTATGAGGAAGCTTTTCTACTTTTGCTGATGCCTTGTATCCGCATACTAAACAAGTCTTTTCTTTTGTTCCTTCTGCATCTTCTGTAGGATTTACTGTTATTACCCAGTCCCCAAATAAATGTCCAGCTATATCACTGACTAATTCTGGATGTGCACAATTTGCCGCATGCCAGTGGTTTGTTTCATCACTTGTCCATTCAGTCGCATAAGAATGAGGAAGCTTTTCTACTTTTGCTTCAGATTTATACCCACATACAGAACAAATTATTTCCTTTAATCCTTCTGCAGATTCTGTTGCCGCAATGAGTATTTTCCCATCCTCAAAAGAATGTACAGCTTTACCGCTTATATTAAGAGTATCATCACAGGTAGGTTTGTGCCAATGATACTCTTCATTATTTGTCCACGCTTCTTCAAAAGTATGAACATGTGCAAGTTTTTCAATTTTTTCTACTACTTTATATCCACAAACAGAGCAGCTTCTTTCTTTTAAACCTTCAGTTTCTTCTGTTGCTTCTTTAAGTATTGTCCATTCCCCAAAAGAATGTTTTGCTTTACCACTTACTTTTAAAGTATCATCACAAGAAGCTGCATGCCAGTGATAATCTTCATTATTTGTCCATTCTTCTTCAAAAGTATGAACATGTGCAAGCTTTTCAATTTTTTCTACAGCTTTATATCCACAAACAGAACAAGTTCTTTCTTTTGAACCTTCAGTTTCTTCTGTTGCTTCTTTAAGTGTTGTCCATTCCCCAAAAGAATGCTTTGCTCTACCCTTTACATTTAAGGTATCATCACAAGTAGCCGAGTGCCAGTGATAGTTTTCATCAGAAGTCCATTCTGTATCAAAAATATGAACATGACCTTCATTTGCGCATCCCGCAAGACCAGCTAAAACAAAGACAATAGATAGGTAAACATATAAATGTTTAAAGACCAGTTTCATTCTTTTCCTCTTTTTTAATTAACTTTATTGTATTATATAACAAGTTCTTTATTGGTCGCAATCTTATTTTTAGTTATTGCCCATCCATTAATCCAGAGACCTGTCCCCATTTGGACGCACCGCCAACCACGCAAGATTGAGCAAACCGTCCCGCTTCCCTGTCATCAGACAAACCCGGTGTTCCACGGCTTGCCTACGGCCGGCCCTGCGGGCTTGCATTCGCAACCGTTCCATACACGGCGTAAGTGTTTGTTGTGCGGATAGTAGAATTACTTTATACCTTGAAGAACAGTTATGTTTCGAGTTTTTCCGTGTTTGTCTGCAACCTTTTCAAAATAAAAATGATTGTTTTCCTGTGAATAATAATCTTTTGCAAATGCAGCAAGACTGTCACCTAAGAAGAGTGAATTTCTAGAATACAGTTTTATTTCATTATCAGAAGGAGTTTTTCCTTCAGCCTGACATTGCTTTATATAATTTTCTTCAAGAGCTTTTTGGCCACCACTTAGAATGCGGCTGCCTTCATTCATACCTTCACCAATGTAGTTCACATGTTTCGAAATATCCATAAATGGAACAACATCGCCCAAAAGTGCACTGGCTCTAATACTCAAAGGATATTCATCTCGTGGCTGAACCTTCTGGAAGCCTTGAATAATTGAATAAACAAAATCCACCGCAATTTTAGGCTCACATTCATTGGCAATAATATAACAGCCATCACCAGTAGGAACAAAATGAGTGACATTAACTTTGTGTAAAAATAATTTATTTTTCAAAGCCTGGGTTTTTAAATAATGCTGGAAAATCAAAATATCAGCCCATTGCTCATAAGTATCCCGTTTAGAAAAACCAACAATATCAACAAGAATAATAAGTTTCTTTTCCACAGGAAGAATATTATTAGCAGCTTTTTCAAGTTTGGCATAAAGTCTTTTCATATGCCGCTTCTGAAATTTAGTCTCAGTTTTATAAAAGTCGTCAGCGTTTAGCAAAGTAGTATCAATAATCATGAGTATATAATACACATAAAACCGAAAAAACGCTATGACATAGACCTGTCCCCTGTCACCAACCCGCACATCTGCTTTGGATTAGAGATCTGTCCCCAAGATTGCGGAAACTCGCTTTCCCATGCAATCATTTCGAAAACAAACATAATTTTCATAAAAAATGAAAACATACGGATAAAAATCGCATTCTGTAAAATTTATTCGTACAAAAAGATATTTTTTCGAGGAAAAAAAACCATAAATTTAACAAAACTACGAATAAAAATTCAGATTTTGTATTTTTATTCGTAGTTAAATTTCATTTTTAATTCAAAAATATTCAAATTCTCAAAATATCATACGGCTAAAAATGCGAATTCCTAATTTTTAGCCGTACTAAATCAAAATTTATACTTTCTAGAACTCTGATTTTACAAAAAAACTACGGATAAAAATTAACTTTTTCAAAACTTATTCGTATTTTTTTCAGATTTCTTACTTTTTCCTCTAATTCAACCAAAAACCAGAGGTCTGTCCCCAAGATTGTGTAAGAATATAAACAAAAAAATAGGGCGTTTTTGAAAAAACTGCTTAAAAGAGACCTGTCCCCTGTCACCAACCCACAATCTTGATTCAGAATCCGCTATCCGCTATTATCCATTAATCCGTGACAAAAACTCATCTGCGCCTATCCGCGTCAGTTTTCTCCGGGGATTTTAAGGGGTGTCCCCTTAGGCGAAGGGGTGGCGGAAAAAGCTTCTGTGTCTGTTTGTACAATCATGGGAACAGCTTTTTCCGGGAGTTT
>JAKSTK010000075.1 GCA_024402615.1 Treponema sp. | reverse complement strand
TTAGTAGCATTACTTGAAACAATTCCATCTTGTGTAATGGGTGGTGTTTGTGTTGCTCTCTATGGATTTATTGCTGTATCAGGATTCAAGATGTTCCAGAAAGTTGACCTCAACAAAAACCGTAACCTCTTCGTTGCATCAGTTATCTTCATTACTGGTGTAGGTGGAATGGTTGTTAGCTTCGGTAAAGTTGAAATCAGAACAGTAGCTTGTGCTCTTATTCTTGGTATTCTTACAAACGTTATGTTGTCAAAAGAAAAGACAGAAGACGCAGAATAATTCTGAAAAAACTGACTGAATAAAAAAAAACTGTGAGCAATTATTTTACTCACAGTTTTTTTTTAATCTGATTATTTTTATTTAATCACTTAACTAAACTTCAAGCTTAAACTTACCAACTTCAGCTTTTACATCTTCGAAGCTGGCCTTATTTTTGTCTGTAGCCTGTTTAACTTCTTCAACAGCTGTTGTTACCTGTTCAGCACCAGCAACCATTTCATTCATGGAATCTGTAATTTCAGTTGTAACATTTGCCAGGAGGTTCATTTCCTGACCAATCTGATTTCCACCTTCCATAAGTTCAGCAGAATTATTACGAACAAGTTCAGAAGAGTTCTTAATTTCACTGATAGCTTCGAGCACCTGTGTAGAACCTGCAGTCTGTTCTTCCATAGCATTTTTAATAACTGCTTCCTGATTTCTTACAGTATTTGTAATGTCGAAAATAACATCAAACTGTTTCTGTACAACATTTGTATTTTCAGCAACGTTGTTAATAACTTCCTGAAGTTCCTTCAACTGAACTGTAATCTTTTTACCCTGAAGGTTAGACTGTTCTGCAAGGTTACGAATTTCATCAGCAACTACAGCAAATCCCTTACCAGCTTCACCTGCATGTGCAGATTCAATAGCAGCGTTCATAGCAAGAAGGTTTGTCTGGCTGGCAATGTTCTGAATAACAGAAGAAGCTTCCAGCAAACCGGCAGATTTTGCCATAACAGTTTTTGCAAGTTCTGTAGAAGCAGCAATTTTAGAACGTCCATTTTCAGCTTCTTCACCAAGGTGGTCAACATTCTTTGAGTTCTTTTCAAGAATATCAGCAACTGAACGAATATTTGCAACCATTTGTTCTACAGCAGAAGAAGAATTGCTTACACCAGCAACCTGAACTTCAACACTGTTATTCAATTCATTAATACTCTGAAGCATATTCTGAATTGTAGCCTGAGATTCGTTTACACTGGCAGACTGATTAATAATTCTTTCTTTTACACTGCTGATATTTGCAAGAATCTGTTCCATAGCAGCAGAAGTATCTGTCATTTTGTTAGCAAGATCATCAGAAGTCTGCATTGTAATATCAACAGAACTATTAATTGCTTTAAGAAGAGTGTTTGTTCCTCTGTAGAAACCATTTAAGTCATTAATCAAAAGACCAAATTCATCACGGCTTTCTACAGGAATATCATTTAAAGTGTAATCACGATTTACAATACTTTCTGTAAAGTTATTGATAGCTTTTAAGCGGCGTGAAGTTCCAGACATCTGAAGGTAACTGCAGAATACTGTCATTCCAACACCCACAAATCCCAAAGGAAGTAAATATCCAAGACAAAGCTGTGTAGCAGACAAATCTCCCAAAGCTTCTGTAAAAGTTGGTGTTACAAGATAAAGGAAAGTACCTGTAGAACTGAAGAATGAAACAAGTGCACTTCTCAAAACCAAAGGCATTGATTTGTATTTTGAAGTAAGTGGTAAACCGGAAAGACTCAATTCATAAGTCTGAAGCCAAAGAATATAGAATACAAGAGAAACAATAAATACAGAACCAATACAGGTTGTAAGGAATGGTCTGAAATCAATGGCAACATTAACCACCATACAAGCAAGTTTTACGGTAAGAGCAGTAAGAACAGCGTTTGCCAAAGCACCACCCAAGGTACACAATTCAAATCTTTTAGCACCTTTACTGATTTTTTCCCATGATTCTTTAGAACCATCATAACTGTATATCAATTTTGAATGGAGAATATCATTCACAATCACAAGAGCAAATACAACAGCAAGTACGCCAATAGCAACTGGTGAAGTAATGGCAATAACACTGTCAGCCCATGAAATACATCCTAAAAAACATACAACAATATAAGACGCAACAATAGGAAGAATAAACATCAGATAATAAAAAACTCTCATTTTTACTGGGAATTTTTTAATAATCTGTGGTTTAGAGTTTTCTTTTGAAGAATCGTTCATTTTAACCCCTTTAAAATAGCTGTATAAAAACTCTCGTAACTAACATTTTAGCATAAGATTTTCATTTTAGGAAATTATTTTATTTTGAGAGCAATTTCCAGTACTTCTTTCACATTTTTCACAGGAATGAAAGTAATTCCTTTTTTTACATTTTCCGGAATCTCTTCCAGATCACGTTCATTCGCTTTTGGAATAATAATTGTTTTAATTTTATTTCTTTTAGCTGCAACAGTTTTTTCTCTTAACCCACCGATTGGCAAAACCTGCCCAGTAAGAGAAAGTTCACCTGTCATAGCAAGATGAGGTTTTACAGTTTTATTTGTAAACAGCGAAACAAAAGTTGTAGCCATTGTTATACCGGCGCTTGGACCATCTTTAGGAGTTGCGCCTTCAGGAATATGCAGATGAACAATATGTTTATCAAACCAGTCTGCCTTTTTAAGTTTTTTATCAAGAACAAATTTTCTTGCCCAGTTAAATGCAATCTGACTGGATTCCTTCATTACATCACCCATCTGACCTGTAAGAACAAGACCACCTTTTCCTTCAAAACAGGCAGATTCAATCAACAGAGTGTCGCCACCCATAGAAGTCCATGCAAGACCAATACAAGTACCAGGAATTTCAGCAACCTTTAATTCAGATTCATCAAACACAGGTTTTCCAAGATACTTTTCCAGATCAACCGAATCAACTGTTACAGTCTGTGACAAGGAATCTTCCCCTGCTTCGCTTTGATTTTTAATAAGTTCAGTAACAATTTTGCGGTGAATCTTATCAAGATATTTTTCGTAGTTACGAACTCCAGATTCACGGGCATATTCCTGTGCAATTCTAAGCAAGGCATCTTTTGTATATTTTACCTGATTTTTCTTAAGTCCATTTTTATCAAGATTTTTTGGAATATGATATTTTTTTGAAATTTCCAGTTTTTCCTGATCAATATAACCGCTAAGCTGAATAATTTCTGCACGGTCTCTCAAAGGCGCAGGAATTGAATCAAGAGTATTTGCTGTAAGAACAAACATTACATTAGAAATATCAAAAGGTAAATCAAGATAATTATCTCTAAACGAAACATTCTGTTCAGGATCCAGAACTTCCAGTAAAGCGGCAGCAGGATCTCCGTTGTGAGAAGCAGCCATTTTATCAATTTCATCAATCATGAAGACTGGATATCTGCTTTTAGAAATTTTAAGTCCCTGAATAATTTTTCCAGGCATAGCACCAATGTAAGTTCTGCGATGACCTTTAATTTCTGCCTCATCCCGCATTCCACCTACCGAAAATCTGTAAAATGGACGGTTCATAGCACGGGCAATAGATTTTCCTACAGAAGTTTTACCAACTCCAGGAGGTCCTACCAGCAATAATATAGAACCTTTTGCATCTGACTTCATTTTATGAACTGCAAGAAATTCCAGAATACGTTTTTTTACATCTTCAAGACCAAAATGATCTTCTTCCAGAATTTTTTCTGCCGCAGTTAATTCATAATTATCAACAGCTTCTTCTTTTCCTGCATACTTATCACTATGTTCAGCCCAAGGTAAAGCACAAACCAGTTCAAGAAAGTTTCTTGTTCCAATATATTCAGAAGAATTTGGATCCATCATAGAAAACTTTGTAAGTTCACTTTCTACAGTTTCTTTAATTTCCCCTTCAAATTTGAACTCTGCCAGTTTTGCCTTAAATTTCTGATAATCAGTAGCGTTACCATCAGCATTTTCACCAAGCTCATTCTGAATAGCTTTTAATTCTTCCCGAAGGAAATATTCCCGCTGATTTTTATCTACTTTTTCATTAATATCATGCTGAATTTTTTTCTGAACCTTTAATAATTCCTGTTCCTTTTTTATAAATACCAGAACATGTTCCATTCTCTGCCGAACATTTGTAGTTTCAAGAATTTTCTGCTGTTCTTTTCTATCAACATTAAGAATTGAAGCTATAAAATCAGCAATTTTTCCAGGATTATCAATATTTACCATATTAAGGCGCATTTCTTCAGAGAATAAAGGATTATTTTCCGAAACTTCTTTCATTTCACTGATTAATGCACGGGTCAACGCTTTTACTTCAAAAGTATCTGCTTCTTCCTCTTCCAGATATTCAACACCTGCTACAATAGGTGCTTTATCATGAATTGTTCTGCGGATTCTAAAACGTTTTTGAGTAGAAATAAATACGTTAAGTCCTCCGTCAGGTAAATTAACCTTTTTAATAATTCTGGCAGCAGTACCAATTCTATATAAATCGGAAATAGATGGATTTTCTACATCATCCTGTAATAATACAATCCCAATAAATCCATCTTTCTCGTATGCTTCTTCAACAACTTTTACATCTTCTGGAGCATTAATCATTAATGGAGTAAAAATGCCAGGGAAAATTGGTCTTCCCTGAAGAGGAATAAGCATCAATTTTGAAGGCAGTAACTGGTCGGTAGAAATAATAGAATTTTCGCTTTTTACTGATTTTCTGGAACGTTTTTTTGATTTTTCCATTAAATCGTCTATTTCTTTTTCCAGCTGTTCAACCAGCTGATCTTTTAAATCTTCATTTTCTTTATCTTTTGCCATAACATTAAATATAATAAATTTTTCCATATTATCAAACATAAATAAAACGCTTTGACAGATATGCAATAGATACATTATTATAATTATTACAATTTTTGAAAGGATACAAAATTGAGAAAGAATTATACAGACATTCTAAAAAATGCCGGGATAAGACCTTCGGTTCAGAGACTGGCAGTTTACAGCTGGATTTGCGAAAATCCGGTTCATCCTGATGTAGATACAGTTTACACTGCGCTTGCTCCAGATTATCCAACCCTTTCCAAAACCACCGTTTATAACACTCTTCAGCTTTTTGAAGAAAAAAAAATTGTTCAGTCAGTAAAAATTGAAGAAGACCGGGTTCTTTATGATGCAGAAATGTCAGATCACCTGCACTTTAAGTGTACAATGTGCAATAAAGTATTTGATATTTTGAATAATGATAAAACTGCATCTTTTTCATACAGTTATTCTTCACTATTACCAGTAGGCTTTACAACCGCAAAAATCCAGACTTATCTCTGGGGAACCTGCGATTACTGCTCAAAATAATCAAATATTTCTATATATCTGTTCATTTTTTTCTAAATCATAATCCCCTTTCCTCCGATATAAACGATATAGAATTATTCTAAAATATTTCTGAGGGGAAAATATGAATAAAAAGATTATTTTCGTTGTTATTACAGCCGTTTGTTTACTTACAGGTTGTACTTCAAAAAAGAAAGTCGTAGCTTCACCTGCAAAAGAAAAAACTCCACTTGAGTATTTGAAAAACAAGCAAAAAGAAGAAGCAAAAGGATTCTTTATTCCAAAAGCAGATATTAACGAAGTAGATGAAGAAGGAAATACCTTGCTTCATTATGCTGCGGAAATGAATGATGCAGACCTTATTACCTTCTTTGTTATTAAAGGTGCAGATTCTGAACTTAAAAACTACAAAGGCGATACTCCACTTCACGTAGCAATTAACAACAATTCTTACGATGCAGCAAAAGTTCTTGCGGCAATTGGAGGAAATCTTTTTGCTAAAAATATGGAAGGTGTTTCTGCTCTGGATGCAGGCCTTAAAAAGAATAACACTTATTATGATTTATTTATTACAACAAAATCTGGCGAACTTCGCGATGTAGACGGAAACTCTATTGTTCATTACTTTGTTCAGACAAAAAATCTTAAAGGGGTTCAGACCTGTATTAAAAAAGGAATTCCTATTTCTGTAACAAATACAGCCTTAAAAACTCCTTTGGACATGGCTTTTGAAGATCTTAACGATTATAACTCTGTAGAAATTGCAGCCGCACTTATTCTTGCAGGTGCCGATGAAGTTGAAACAGATTTTGCTTATTTCCAAAATGCAGTAGCTTCACGCAATGTAAACCAGCGTTTTGATGATGGACAGACCCCTCTCCATTTAAGCTCAATCCTTGGTCACACAGCAATTGCAACATATTTGCTGGAAAACGGTGCTGCAACTTCCGTTCAGGACAGCTCAGGTGCAACTCCATTACATGAGGCAATTCGTTACGGAAATCTTGAAATTGCCCGCATTCTCCTTGAATCTGGTGCAAATGTAAACGCAAAAGACAATCTTGGAAAAACTCCAATTATGCTCATTGTTCCAAAAGACAAAATCGAACAGACTTATGCTCTTCTTATTCGTCATAATGCAGACTTAAATGAAAAAGATATGTTCGGTGATACAGTTCTTCATAACGCTGCAATGCTCCATGTTGGATCAAATATTATTGGTATTCTTACTTCAAGTGGTGCAGATATCAATTCACGAAACAAGGAAGGTGTAACACCTCTGGAAATTGCTATTCAGCAGAAAGATGTAGAAACTGTTCGTCTTTTGACTGCAGCAGGTGCATCTATTCATACTCAGGACACAAATGGAGATTCTCCATTAACTCTTGCCCTGGCAGCAGATACAGAACTCTTTGAAGCAACTGTAAACAACCGCAACAGCAATACACAGGATTCTCAGGGTAATACTCCTCTTCATATTGCTTTGAATCAGGATGCTCCACTTTCTAAGATTCAGTACATTATCAGTCTTACAGACGATGTAAATATCCGTAACAGCGAAGGTAACTCTGCCCTTTATATTTCAGCTCTTAAAAACCGCAAACAGGTTGGTGAATTATTACTGGCTAAAAATGCAGATATCTTCTCTACTAACACAAAGAACAATTCTCCTCTCCGTTTAGCATTACGTTATCCTTCAGTACAGGAATGGATGATTACTTCTAAAACTATCCGTTCAACAGATGGTTCCGGAAATACAGTTCTTCACTATGCCGCAGAATGGGGATACAAAGACTCAATTGCTACCCTCCTTACAAAAGGAGCAGATATTAATGCAAAAAATGCAAATGGAGAAACTTGTCTCTTTAATGCCGCAAAAACAAACAAACCTGACACAATTCAGGCTGTAATTGACGGTGGAGCTTCAATCAAAGACCGTGATAATCTTGGTAGTACACCACTTCACACTGCAGTTCGATGGGACGCAGAAAAATCTGCTGCAAAACTTATTGATTTAGGAATCAATATTAACTCACAGAACACAGCCGGTAAATCTCCATTGGCAGAAGCAGTTCTTGCTGGCAAATACAAGGTTTCTAAATATCTTTTACAGACAGGTGCCGATCCTAACTCAAGCGATGCAGACGGTATTACAATCCTTATGGATACAATCCGTGCAAATAATTCAAAGCTTGTAAAACTTATGCTTGATAACGGAGCTAATCCAAACCTTCAGGAAATCAACGGTAAAAATGCATACCATGAAGCTGCAATGATTGGAAATATTGAAATTATCAGAATGATTAGAGATGCTGGCGGAAACCCATTGTCACGCGATAAACAGGGAAACACTCCATTCTCAATCGTGGTAAAAAAAGATATTTCTGTAATTCAGGAAGTTCTTGGTTCAAATGTTAATATTACAGACAGTGATGGTAACTCACCAATTCATATTACTGTAAAAAATAATGGTTCTGATAAATTGCTTAAGACTTTAATCAGCCGTGGATATCCACTGGATACACGTAACGCAGATGGTTATACACCACTTAATATGGCAATTAATGAAGGAAAATCATCTACTGCCCTGATTTTACTGGAAAATGGTGCAAATCCTTTCCAGACAATCGACAAAAAAGGTACAAATGGTGTTACAATAGCATTAGACAGAAATGATAAAGCAATGATTTCTAACATTGTAAAATATGCAAGTTCAATGACAGATATCAAGGGAAATACAATTCTTCACTATGCTGCAAAAACCAGCTCTGTAGAAACAGTAAAATCTCTTCTGGCATTTGGAATTGCAACAAATGTAAAGAACGTTTCTGGTGACACACCTTATGAAATTGCGGTAAGATGGAAACGATCCGAAGTAGCAGAACTTCTGAAGAACAATAATGGAGCTTCAGTTAAATAACTATATCAGGAAAAGTAAATAAATGGATAATATCACAGTTGAATCTTTACATGAAAATTTAGCATTCACCGGCGATTTAATGATTGACAGTTCATTCGTCGTACTTCCTCAGACAGCTCCAATTTCTAAGACTTTAATTGAGCTTCTTAAAAAATGGCAGTTTGAAAATTTCTATTGCGAAGGTGGATTGAGCCTCGGTGGAGACATTGGCATTTCTGGCAGTGGTTCCGACGAAGAAAAAGCTAAAAACAATGTAAAGATTGGTGAATCAGTTAAGAAAGTTCTTGAAAACTCTAAATCTGCTTTACCTGACAATAGTGATAATGCCCGCATGGCTATGGTTCAAAATGTTTATAACGAATATATGAACTATATCGAATCTGTTTTTACTCACTATGCTACACATAAAGAAATTGATCACGAAGAGCTTTCCGAAACAGTAAAAGACCTTTGTGTATTTATTAAAGAAAACCGCCGCTTTGTACTGAGAATTAATCCAACTCTTGGTACAAATAACAAGAACTTCCTTGTTATTCATTCAATGCGTACAACAGTAATTGCCATTGCCATTGCTTTACAGCTTAGAATGCCAATTTCTAAAATGATTGAACTCGGCGTTACCTGTATTATTCATGAAATCGGTATGCTTCGACTTCCACCACAGATTTATATGTCAGACAAAAAACTGACTCCTGGTGAAAAGTCACAGATTTATAAACATCCTGTATTAGGATTTACAATTGCAAAAGATCTTTCTTTCCCATTGATTGTTCAGTTAGGTATTCTTGAACATCACGAAAAAGAAAACGGAACAGGATATCCACAGAAAAAAACTGGAGATAAAATTTCTACCAACTCTAAAATTATTTCTGTAGCCTGCTCTTACGAAGCAATTACATCTCCACGCAGCTATAAAGATGAACGTTCTACTTTTGAAGCAATTGTTGAATTGATTCAGAACAGACAGCACGCTTATGATGATGCAATAATCAAAGCACTGCTCTTCTCTGTTTCACTTTACCCTATTGGTTCATATGTATATCTTACAAACCATAAAGTTGGTATTGTTATTGATTCAAACCCAGACAATCCAAAACTTCCAATCGTTCAGTATGTTTCTGATTTCAATGAAGATGGATCACCTATCGTAATTCAGACAGGTGCCGGAACAGCGATGATTTCGCGCATTCTTACAAAAAGTGAACAGGCTGATATTATTAAAATTACAGAAGAAAAATATCAGGCAATTCAGGAAGCACAGAAAGCTGCTCAGGAACAGGAAAAACAGAATATTCCACAGAAACGCATTGTTATTACAAACAGCAATCGTCCTGATATGAATCATATGGAAGAAGTTGATATTAATACCTTTGAGTAATTCTGCTTCGAAAGATTTGATTTAATAATAACTAAAACTAATTAAAGAAATTTCTTACATGGTCAACATCCTTCTGGAATTGCTCGTCAATAACAGGAGGATGTTCGTTAAAATAGAGAATTTGAGTTAATTCTTCCTGTGTCTGGATTCCCCAGATAGGAACAACATTTTCATACTGACTTAAAAATCCTAAAGCTAACGGAATATTATTGAGTAATCCACCGCCTAATGGCTGCATAGCAATAAATCCCATATCATTTTCTTCACAAAGTTTTACTAACTGCCAGGTCTGTTCAGAACTCAACATACTGAAAGGAAATTGTAGAGTTTCGTACAAGCCAGATTCTACAGCCTTGTAAGCAGTATCAATATTTGTAGTAACAATACCAATGTGTTTGATTTTTCCGTCATTTTTTGCCTGAACCAGTGTGTCATAAATACGGTCTGCCCCACCCGGCTCAGGAAGAAATTTTTCTGTTTCAAACTGATATAAATCAATTGAATCACAATGAAGTGTCATTAAACTGGTTTCCAGTTCTTCATTAATTTCATGGGGAGTTTTTGCGGAGGTAGTAGTTGAAAGGAAAACATTCATACGGATGTCATAAAGAGCATCGCCTAAAAGTTTTTCGCTTACGGGAGTTTTTCTGGAAGTATCAAAAAAGTTAACGCCAGCTTCATAAGCTTTTCTTACAATAACTGCTGCATCTTCATCAACAATTTTATCAGTAAGACGCATAGCTCCAAAGGCAACACGAGAAACTAACGCATTTGTTTTACCAAGTCTAATGTATTCCACAATATTAATCAGGAATTCGGAATGCTGAATTCGGAATTACATCCAATTTTGACTCTGAATTTCCTTCTCCACTAAATAATAAAACGCGGAATTAAGAAAACGAATACAAATTCCGAATTCCTAATTCCGCATTCCTAATTAAATTTATCTGTCAGTTCTTACAACAGGTTTGTAGTTTTTGATTGCTTTCTGGATGAAGAATACTAAATCATCAAGAGAAACACGTTCCTGTTCCATAGAATCGCGGAAACGAACTGTTACAGTATTGAACAATTCATTTTTTGAACCGTCTTCTTTAGTTTCCTGGATTGTGTCATAGTCAACAGTTACACAGAAAGGTGTACCAACTTCATCCTGACGGCGGTAACGTTTACCAACAGTTCCAGAAGTATCAAAATCAGTTACGAAATCTTCTTTAAGGAGATGCTGGATTTCTTTTGCTTTTTCAGCAAGCCCATCTTTCTTCATCAATGGAAGAACTGCAACTGTAATAGGTGCAAGACGTGGATCCAGGTGAAGAACTGTACGATAATCTTCTTTTCCTTCTTCTGTAGAAACATTCTGTTCTTCATAAGCTTCACAAAGGAACATAAAGAAGTTACGGTTAAGACCAGCAGAAGTTTCAACTACATAAGGAACATATTTTTTGTTTCCATCTTCCTGATCGATATAAGACATATCTTTCTTAGAATACTGCTGATGCTGAGAAAGGTCGAAGTCTGTTCTTGAGTGAATACCTTCAATTTCTTCAAAACCAATTGGGAAGTTGTATGTAATATCATAAGCATCTTTAGCATAGTGAGCCAATTTGTCGTGGTGATGCCATTTAAGCTGTT